>JACPUH010000024.1 GCA_016192345.1 Ignavibacteriales bacterium
CCAGCTCCAGGCGCAGGCACAAGGGGTGGTCAACCTTGCTTTGCTTGCTCCACAGCACGAGGGAATAGCTCCATCCATTTTCTATGTTGACAGTGCCGGGGGGCATTGGGTGGGGGATCAGGCATGGGGAGGAATCTCGAACGGCGAGTACCTCTCGATGGTCCATAACGCATGGACAAACTACTGGTTGTTACAATGGGCCGATCTTCTGCCGGAACGAAAAGCCGAACTGGAGAACTACGCAAGAGCGTTTGCGGATTTCCTGGTCGCTCGTCAACAACCATCCGGCGTTCTCTCCTCATGGTATCACCCGGAGACGCTTGTGCCCGCGGAAGAACTGCGCGACGAGAATGCGGAGACGGCCGGCGCAGCACTGTTGCTCGCGGAAGTGTTCGCACGAACAAAGGAGGAGCGATACCTTGCGGCTTCGGAGCGGGCGATGCAGTACGTGTTTAAGAATATTCTTCCGGAGCATAAATGGTTTGATTACGAGACGTTCTTCTCCTGCTCGCGCAAGCCGTTGGGTTTCTTCGATTCCTACACACAGCAGCACCCCCAGAACACTCTTTCCATGCAGCAGGCGGCCGAGGCGTGCTACGAGCTCTTTCGTTTGACGAAGAACGATCTGTACCGTGTAAAAGGAGCGGAGATCATAGATTACCTCTCCCTCTCTCAACAGGTCTGGAGTCCCGCATGGCTCTCGTGTGAGTTGTTCGGGGGTTTCGGTGTCCAGAACACGGACGGTGAGTGGAGCGATTCACGGCAGGGGTACTTTGCCGTGACATTCATGAACTATTACGAGTTGACCGGCGAGCGGGAATATTTTGAACGGGGCGTGGCGGCCTTACGCGCGATGTTCTCGCTGTTCGAATCCCCCGAATCCCCGCGGACGGCGGAAAACTATGCGCATTCAGCGCTTGACCAGCTCGCCGGGGTTACGGGGTTGCATTGGGGGACCGGAAGCTCGGTCGTTTCCATTCACCTGATCACGGCACGGTACGGAGACGCCTACGTCAACGTAGAACAGAAGTGGGGGGTCGGGATCGACGGATGCCGCATCCCGGAGGTCAGGATCAACGGCAATCGCATGGAGGTGACATTGCTGGATAATGTGAACAGCCCCCGATCCATTCAACTGAAATTTGACAAAATGGATGACACACAGTATGAAGTCATTGTGAACGGTGTTTCGTACGGGAAGAAAATGAAAGATGAACTGTCAAAAGGATTGGCGATCGGCCTATGATGAAGGTGAAGAAGAATAGTCAGGAGTTTCCGCTGATTCTTCGAGTGGAAAAAAGAATGAGCAGCTGGTTGGTGGCTGTCCTGCTCACCGGACTGGTACTGTCTGAACCCCTCGTTGCCCGGCAGGAGACCGTTTATATGGCGGTTCTCAATTCCCGCAAGCATCGGATCGGAGCCCTTGATAACCCGACTGTCGGGTTGTTCGTCAGCACCGATGCCGGGGCTAGTTGGCAACATAAGGGATGGACCGGATATATCAGGACGTTCTACACCGAAGCGGGATCGAACGGGACCATCTGGTCGGCTTGCGGGAATGGTGTCCTTCGCTCCACGGACAACGGGAAAACCTGGCGTATCACAACGGGGGGAGATGTGACGGAAGTTTTGAAGGTGAAGGTCAGTCCATCAAGTCCGAAGACGGTGTACGCGGCAACGGCGTACGGCGTGTTCAAATCAACGGACCATGGCACCACCTGGCAGCAAAGAAACAAGGGATTCGGCAAACCGTTTGTTGCGGATCTGCTGATTGACCGTTCGAATGAGAAGCGAGTCTTTGCTGCGACGGAGGAGGGAGTCTTCGTAAGTTCAAACGGTGGCGACCAGTGGCGGGTTGCCGGTTTGAAGGGAAAGGGAATCCGTTTCATCGCCCAGGATCCGGGAAACACCGCAAGGCTTCTTGTTGGAACGGAGGAAGATGGGATCAATATCTCCGAAGATGGTGGAAAGACATGGTATCCTTCGAACACCGGTCTTCGTCATCTGACGGTGTATGTTATCGCGATGGACCCATGGGCTCCTGCGAAGGTCTATCTTGGAACGCACGGAGGGGGGGTCTATCGGTCGGATGATGGCGGGAAATCGTGGACACAGAAAAGCGAAGGATTGCAAAATCCAGACGTCCATGCCCTCAGTGTGATTCCCTCGAGCTCCAACACCATCCTCGCCGGAACGTTGAACGGTGGTTTGTACCGCAGCGTGGATGGAGGCGAAACATGGCAGTTCAACAGTCAGGAGGAAGCACAAGTGTGGGGGCTTTCGGTCCGATGAAAACAACATTCCCTATCCTTCTCCTCGTCATGGTGAGGGCTGTTGCTCCGGCGCAGTCCGTGTTTGAACAACGCCATGCCGAGGTGGTGCGTGTAGCCAGCGATGAGCGCGATCGAAGTTTTTCGACCATTACGGCAAAACTCAAGACCGGGAACGATGTCCCTTATGCCCTCGCCATGCTCGATTCACTGACCAAGGACGAGGCGATCGGCGGTATGTTCTACTCGTACTCTCTGATCGGCTGTTACCTGCATACGCAGGATCTTCTCCCGGATTCCCTCAAACGGAAAGTCCGTGAAGCGTACCGGACACGGACGATGTATCGCGGGGATACCGAAAACCACTGGGTGATGTATTACACGGGACTGTATCTCGCGGCCCAGACATGGCCCGACGAGGAGGGTTCACGATGGTTCAACGGGAGAAGCTCGTCGGAGAATTTTCAAGAGGCACGCGACTGGCTGGATCATTGGATTACGATTTCGAGCACCAGAGGACAGGGAGAGTTTGATTCGCCGACCTACATCACCACATTCATGACGCCCATGGTGGTGTTGTACGATTTTGCCCTGGACCCGGTGATGAAGAAAAAGGCACAGATGATGCTCGATCTTCTGTTTGTCGATTTTGCTGCGGAACATCTGCAGGGGAATTACGGCGGAGGGCACAGCCGAGATTATCCCGAGGATATCATCAACCCGCTCGCGGCGCCAAGCACCTTCTGGGCCTGGCTCTATTTCGGTGAACCGGGTTTCCCGCCGTGGGTCGAAACCCGCTACCGTCCCCGGCATCGGAGTGGATGGGAGCCGGTCTTTGGAGCCGTCAGCTCATACCGGTTGCCGGACATTATCTATCGTATCGCCACCGATCGGACCACCCCCTACGTCCACACGGAAACGAAGCGTGTGCGGAATGTCATCCGCTTCGGCAAGGAGTTGAACCCCCCGGCCTTTAAATACACGTACGTGACAAAGAACTATATCCTCGGTTCGCTCCATGGCGGCATCCTCCAGCCGATCCAGCAGCACACATGGGATGTCACCTATGTCTCCGACAAGCCAAACAATACGATCTTCACGCTCCATCCCTTTTATTCCGGCAAGGAGCTTGCGATGTTCTTTCCGGAAGAGGAGAAGTTCCTGTCGGATGAAGTGGACCGGTACCATAAGGTTTATACCAATCCCAATAAATGGAACTCCAGCTCGCCGTACGAGCAGACGTTCCAGCATAAGAACGCGCTGATCGTTCTGTACCATATCGAACAAGGTGTCAAACAACCTCACATCAACGGGTTTTTCCCAAAGAACCTTGATGAGTTTGTCAGGAATGCATCCGGCTGGATTTTCTGCCGCGCCGGCGGAACGTACGTTGCCATCTATCCGCTTAAGCCCTATCAATGGATGGAGGAAGAGGTCAACTGGCGGCTGCGGAGTCATGAGTTGAACAACGGATTTGTCGTTGAGGTCGGATCGCTTGATGAAGATGGATCGTTTGAGGCATTTCAAAAACGACTCCGGCTAAAGAAACCAGAGTACAGTGGTTTTGACTCAAACCGGACAGTGGAGTATATCACCCGAAATGGAGATCGAATGAAGTTCACGTTTGGTGGAGAACGGGTCCTCAACGGACGACATCACAGCTTCAAAGAGTACGGGTTTTTCAACGGTCCCTTTGTTCAGAGTAAACTCGGAAGCGGGGTCATCCGGATGAAGTATAAAAATCAGACCCGAACCCTGAATTTCAATAACGTCTCTCTTGTGGATACACCGTAATGCTGCTTCTCCTACTGATACTGTTTCAGGTGATTGAGAGTCCGCAGTATAAGAGAGTCGGGGGGTCGGTGAACCAACTGCGCCCCGCCCTCTATGCTGCAGTGTATATCAACAAAGGGTCCACCTCAGTAGGATCACTCTCGTCGATAGGTCTCTTCCGGCGGTATGAAGGGGACACGGCCTGGGTGAACTTACGGCCAAATACGATTACGCCGGGAATGGGATTCACGTCGTTTGGAGATCGCCATCAACTGTACCTTGCCGGGGGAAACGGACTTCATCGTTCAACAGACGAGGGGAGGACCTGGAGGGTTCTTACAGGTTGGAGAACAAAGGAAGTTCTCTCTGTTGCACTTGATCCTGCCGACTCCCTGCGGCTGTACATCTCGACCCCTTTCGGCGTGTACCGGTCGACGGACGGGGGGAGCACGTGGATTGAGAAAATGAGGGGTTTCAAGACGTGGTTCGTAAGGCGCGTGATCCTCGATCGCGTGAATCGTAACATGTTATATGCAACAGGCGAAGATGCACTCTACCGCTCGATGGATGGCGCTGAAACATGGAAGCAACTGAGCATCGGTGTTCCGGGGATCAAGTGGGTTATGCAGCATCCGGCGGATTCGAACCTGTTGTTGGTAGGAACGGAGGATCATGGCGTCCGGTACTCCACGGACCGGGGGGAAACCTGGAAGCAGGCGGCAGGACTGGATACCTCCGCAGTCTATACGCTGGCCTCTACCCGGGACGGAAGTGCGCTCTATGCTGCCGGTTTTCAAACAGGTGTATGGAGGAGTATGGACAAGGGCGCTACATGGAGCCAGGTTTGGAAGGCTCCCGATTTCGATGCAATCTATTCCGTCTGTGTCAATCCGCGCAATCCAGAGCACCTGATGGCAGGGACGAACGGTTCCGGAGTGTCTGAGTCCTTCGACAACGGCCGGTTGTGGCATGATGCAGGGTTGCCCAACGCCATCGTGCGGCAAGTTGTGATGTATCCTTAGATCAATGAGGTCATTCTTTTATCCAACGACAAGGTGAATTCAGAATGAAATCATTCGCTTGTTCCATTCTTCTTCTCATGCTGTTCCTGGGTGTCGCTGTCCTGGAGGCGCGTCAATCGACGGTGTACGCCTCCGTTGTTTCGACCAAGTTGTTTGTGGTTGGTGCTCCCAATCCCCAAACCGGATTATTTTACCAGAAAACATCCGACGACACTCTCTGGCAACACACCGGCAGGAACAATATCCGGGCCTTTGGTGTCGATGTGCACACCCCCTCGAAGGGGAACGTTCTCTGTATCGCGTCAGGCAATGGCGTTCATCAAAGTGTTGATGGGGGAAAGACCTGGAAGATCACGACGGGATGGCGCATCACGGAAGTGTTGTCCGTTGCGATTGATCCCCGGGCCGCAAAGACCTTGTATTGTTCCACTCCCTACGGTGTGTACAAAACGACCGACGGCGGAACGACATGGAACGAACGGACCAACGGGATGGGAACGATCTTTGTACAAACCGTCACCATCGACCGGAACAATCCTGAAAGGCTGTATTGCGCCACCGAGGAGGGGGTCTATCGAAGCGAGGACGGCGCAGGAACGTGGAAAAAGACTGGGCTTCACGTCGGCGGCGTACGGTCCCTTGCGCAGCATCCGGTCAATTCCGACGTGTTATTTGTCGGAACCGACGACTTTGGTATCTATGCGACAACCAACGGCGGCAAATACTGGGAAAAGATGGCGGCCGGTCTCGACCATGTGGCGTTCTACACCATGGTTTTTGATCCAACGAACCCCGATGTCATGTATGCCGGCGGATATAGTACCGGTGTGTACAAATCCGTGGACGGGGGGAAAAGCTGGCAGCGGATGAATGACGGATTGACGAACCTCAATGTGCACGCAATTGCCGTCGATCCGACGAATGGAAACCGGGTCTATGCCGGGACGATGTTCGGCGGCATCTTCAAGTCGGAGAACGGCGGCACAACTTGGCGCTACGCGGGGTTGAGCGGTGCACAGGTGTGGACGATGACGGTTCAGCCATTTTAATTTACAGCGGGGTTGCCGGCACACGTGACCCATCAACGATTATTTCAAAAGGACATTCAGAATGAAATCTCTCCTCGTTTTCGGTTGCATGGTGGTTCTCTGCGTGAGCGGTGCGTCCGCTCAGATGGTGGATCGGGCCACGTATCTGAAGGAATTTCAACAGCGGGTGAAGTACCTGGAAACGGTGTACGATACGTCGCAGTCTGTGGGATTCTACCAGATCGCGGCACGCTATAAACTCAATTCAAACATTCGTCAGGCCGACAGCATGTTTGTAGAAGCACTCAGAGTTCCGACCAACGATATGTTCTGGATGTTCCCGGTCATCGGGGCCTATATCCATGGGAAGGACAAGATGTCCCCGGAGACCAAAGCGGTCGTGCGCAACGCATGGAAAACATACGCTCCGTACCGGGGGGACACGGAAAACCACTGGGCAATGTATTATTCCTCTCTTTTCCTTGCGGCGGAACAGTGGCCGAACCTCCCCGGTTCGGAGTGGTACAACGGTAAATCCTCCGATGAAAACCGGAAGGAAGCAAGAGAATATCTCTTCGATTGGGCGCGTATCACCACCACCATCGGTCAAGGAGAATTCGACTCGCCCGATTATTTTGCGGAGTACGCCATTTCAACCATCCTTCTTGCCCAGTTCGCCCAGGATCCACAAGTGAAGCAACTCGGGTCCATGATGTCGGAATACATCTTTGCTGATTTCGCCGCGGAGCATCTGGATGGACAGTATTTGGGAGGATTTAGCCGCATTTATCAGCCTGCTGTCTACAAACCGCTGATGTCAACGGCCTCGGGGTTTGCCTGGCTCTATTTTGGAACGGGAGAACGAACGTCCTCGGGATGGATTATGGTGCCCGCTCTTTCCGGCTATGAACTTCCGGAAATAATTTATCAAATCGCGCTGGACCGGAGCAAAACGTACATCCAGAAAGAACGAAAACGTGTCCGCAATGTAATCCGGTACGGGAATGAAAAAAATCCTCCGGTCTACAAATACACGTATGTGACAAAGGATTACGGCATGGGTTCCCTGATGGGGGGAATCCTTCAGCCTATTCAACAACATACCTGGGGCGTGCGGTACACGTACGGGCGGCCGTATACCACAATCTTTGGCTTGCATCCGTATTGGTCCGGCATGGAACTCGGTATGTTCTTCCCCGAGGAGGTGAAAACCCTCATCGCCGATGTTGTAGCGTCGAAAGGGACGTACAATAATCCCAATAAGTGGACAAGCGCGTCGCCGTTCGAGCGGACGTTTCAGCATAAAAATACTCTCATCGCGCTCTATGATATTGCCCCCGGAACAACGGCAGAGCATATCAATGGGCTTTTTCCCCGCAACCTCGAAGAGCGGATCATCGATCCGTCAGGGTGGATTGTCTGCAAGGCCGGCGACACATACGTCGGGTGGTATCCCCTCCAGGAGTACGAGTGGAAGGAAGAGCTTGAGACACCGGCAAACGCCTTGAACGACGGCGGACGCCCGCAGTTGGAACGGGTGAAAGAAACCGGAATCTGGCGCCTGCGCAGTTACAAATTGCAGAACGGCTACGTGGTGGAGGTGCGGTCGAAGGATGAGATCGGATCGTTTGAACGATTCCATGCCGCTCTGAAGAAGTCAGTTCCCAAGGGGACGATGAAACCGGGGGCTGTCTCGGTCGATTACACGACGATCGGTGGCGAAAAGATGCATTTCAGATTCCCGGAAGAGCGGAAGTTGAACGGGAAGGTCGTCGACCTTTCCAAAACCAAATTGTTTGAGGGTCCCTATCTGCATGCGGAGGTGGGAAGCCAGAAATTGACCATGACGTACAAGAACAAAAAACGGGTTTTGGATTTCAAGACATTAACGGTGACGGAGTAACAGACTTCCTCATGCGGGAAGTCGTTGAGCAATCGTGAACAATCAATCCCATTTCGATGTTGTTGTGGCCGGTCTGGCGGTTGCCGATGTGATCGGCCGCCCGATCGACCTCAAAAGTTTTCCCCGTCCGGGGGGATTGAAGTTTCTCGATTCCGTCACACTGACAACCGGGGGAAATGTCTCCAATGTCGGGATCGACCTGGCCCGGCTCGGGTTTCGTACAGCGGCCATTACGCGCGTCGGCAATGATTCGCTTGGCCGGTTCATCACCCAGCACTATCGTGCGCACGGCGTGGACACCGAGGGGGTCATCGTGGATGCCAACGCGCAAACCTCCGCGACAATGGTGTGTGTCGGACCGGACGGTGAACGCTCGTTCCTCCACACGCGCGGGTGCATGGCGAATTTCCGTGCCCAGGATGTGCTCGATCATCTTCCCTTGGTCAAAAAGGCGAAGGTTCTGGCGTTTGGGTATCTTGGGCTTCTTCCTGAAACCGAAAAGGAATTTGGCCCCCTGTTTCAAGCAGTGAAAGAGAAAACCTCCGTGAAGATCCTTCTGGACACGGGAGGACATCCGCGTGCGTCGTTGAGAGCCATGAAAAGCTTTCTTCCTCTGGTCGACTATTTTTTGCCAAGCTATGAGGAGGCTGCCGAACTCACGGGCAAAACCGGGCCGGAGGAAATCGTCCGTTTCCTGCGGAAGGCCGGGGCGGCAGGTATTATCGGGATAAAATTAGGAAATAAGGGAGCTTACCTTGCCGATGGAACAACGACCTGGAGCATCAAGCCAGCACGGGTGAAGAACGTGGTTGATGCAACCGGCGCCGGGGACGCGTTCGTGGCCGGATTTCTGGCGGCCACCCTGAGAGGATTCAACGCGGCCGAGGCGGCTCAAAAGGCTGCAACCATTGCCGCGAGTTGTGTCACCGCTGTCGGGGCATCGACCGCGATCAAGGCGTTTGAACGGTACCCCTGAAGATGAAGCCGACCTATCATATCGTTTCTCACTCGCATTGGGATCGCGAATGGTATAAACCGTTCGAGCAGTTTCGTGCGATGCTGGTCAACATGATCGACGATCTTCTCGAGCTGCTTGAGCGCGATCCGGAGTTTGCTTCGTTTACGCTTGACGGACAAACGAGTGTGATCGAAGACTATCTTGCCGTTCGTCCCGACCGGCGGGAAGAGTTGATCCGGCATATCAAGCGGGGGAGAATCTTGACGGGGCCATGGTACATTCTCCCCGATGAATTTCTCGTCAGCGCCGAAGCGACCGTGCGCAACCTGATGGTCGGCACCGGCATGGCGCGTGCGATGGGAGGTGGGATGAAGGTGGGGTACATCCCCGACTCGTTCGGACACATCGCCATGATGCCTGCGATCCTGAAGGGGTTCGGCATCGATTCGGCACTGGTGTACCGAGGGTTCGGGGGTGAGCCGGAACAGAAAACTTCGGAATACCGATGGGTGGCACCGGATGGGACGAAGGCGCTCCTCATCCATCTCTTCCGCCACGGTTACAGTGCCGGGTACTTTCATCAGGAAACCGAAAAGGAAATTCTCGAACGCTTCAAGGATCTGAAGGCGGAGCTTGATGCCCGCGCTACGACGTCCCATCGCTTGATGATGAACGGCGGCGACCACCATTGGCCCGACCCGAAACTGCCTCAGACGCTCGGGCTCCTCAGGAGGAACTTCGAGGGTGATTTTGTCCACAGCAGCATTCCGGCCTATGTCGAGGCGGTGAAGAAGCAGGTGAACGGTTTGCCGGAGGTCCTTGGCGAAATGCGCTTCGGGTACCGGTATGCGTTCGCGGTTTTGGGGGGAACTTCCTCAAGCCGTATGTACATCAAGCAGGAGAACTGGAAAGCGCAACTCCTGATGGAACGGTACGTCGAGCCGCTCGCCGCGGTGGCGGCGCTTGCCGGGACGCGCTCGCAGCAACCTCTTGTTCGCCAGGCGTGGAAGAACCTGTTGCAGAATCATCCGCATGACAGCATTTGCGGGTGCAGTATCGATTCTGTCCATCGGGAAATGATGACGCGATTTAAAGCCGTGAACGAGATCGGTTCCTCGGTCATGGAAACAGCCCTGCAGAAGCTTATTCCGTACGACGACCAGGCGTTCAAAGACGACCGGTATGTATTCTTTTTTAATCCTTCACCTTTTGAGCGGAGCGATGTGACGCTTGCTGAAATAAAATTTTACCTGCAGGATATTATCGTCGGATTAAATCCGGATGTCACAATCGCCCCTAAACTTCCCCCGGCGTCGGGCTTCCGGTTGAGGGATGAGGAGGGAGTCGAGGTACCGTATCAAGTCGTTTCGAGAAGCGAAGGATACGATATCACGTATACGAACTATAACTATCCGAAACAGACCTACGCCGATCAATGGTCCCTTCTCGTGGATGCGAAGCGCATTCCACCGCTGGGATTCAAGGGCTTTTCCATAGAACGAGCCGGGGATGTCCCCCGGTATTCTTCTCCGTTGAGGGTTGGCAAGACTTTCCTGGAAAACGATTTTCTCCGGGTTGAGGTCAATAGCAAGGGCGAGGTGACGCTGAAGGATAAAGTGAACAAGATGATTTTTCCCGGATTGAATGTCTTCGAAAATTCAGGGGACGTTGGGGATGAGTACAATTATTCTTACCCAAAAAAAGACCGTTGGCATTCTTCAAATAAAGGTCATGCCTCGGTCAAGATCGTCGAGCAGGGCCCGTTGCGGGCATCAATCCAGATCGTTGTGGTGATGCGCGTTCCGGACTCCGCAACGCCGGACCGCCGTGGCCGTTCGGGGAAAACGGTTCCGGTGAAAATTATTTCAAGACTCTCCATTACTCCCGCTTCGCGGAGTCTGGAGATTGTCACCACCGTGGAGAACCGGGCAAAAGATCATCGCCTTCGCGTTCTGTTCCCTTCGGGCATCAAGACCGATGCAGTCCATGCCGATTCGCAATTTTGTGTGGTGGAGAGGAAACAGCGGAAGTACCATGTGAAGGAATTTACCATCGAGCACCCGGCGGCGGTGGCGCCGATGCAGAGGTTTGTCACGGTCAAGGATGCCAAAAAGGCTTTGACCCTTTTCTCCTACGGGATGCCGGAGTATGAGTTGAAACTCGATGGTCGGAGAACGCTTGCTCTTACACTCCTCCGTTGTATCGGGTTGCTGGCTGGTGACGATTTGATAACCCGGCCGGGGGGAAAATCGGGATGGCACAACGAAACGCCGGAAGCGCAATGTCCCGGGACGCACACATTCCGGTACGCGCTGCTCCCACACCGGCCCGAAGAGTTCGAGGCAACGGACTTGATCAACCGGGAAAGCGAGAAATTCCATTTGCCGTTGTTCCCGATCCGCCGGAAAAACGAAACGGCACTTCCCTTATCAGGGTCGTTTGTTTCTGTCGAACCGGCCCAACTCGTGCTGAGTGCGGTCAAGGAGGCGGAGGACGGCAAGGGGACGATCCTGAGGGTGTATAATCCCGTTGGGAAAGAAGTCGGGGGGACGATCTGTTTTGTGCGGCCGGTGAGGGAGGCCTGGAAAGCCAGGCTGGATGAGACGGCGCTGGACCGGATCAAACTGGATGATGGGCATGCGATCGGTGTGAAGGTGCCTCCCCATGAAATTGTCACTATCAAGATTTTGTAAACTCAACAGCACTCCACTCAACGTCAAGAAAATTCAATCCGACCATGAGCACATTCGCAGGATCACCTCTGAGGACAAGCAGGATACTCAACCCACAAACCGGTCACGGGATCGTCGTCGCCATCGATCACGGCCTTTTCATCGGACCTCTTCCCGGCGTGGAAGACACCGCTCAAGCCATCGACAAGCTTCTCCCCGGAGCTCCCGATGCGATTCAAATGACCCCGGGTACCACGCGGGCAAATCTGCAGAAGTTCCATGGCAGGAACAAGCCGGGGGTTGTGGTGCGGCTCGATGCAACGAACATTTGGCGCAAGAAACCGGCCCCGAAGGAAGGGTACTATACTTCCGTTGCTTCGGTCAAAGACGCCATTCAACTTGGCGCGGATGCCGTGGTGACGTTCCTCTTCGCCGGGTACGATACCGATGCGCAAGAAGCCGATAACCTTCGTACATTGGCAACGATAGGGGCAGAGGCTCGGGAGTACGGGATTCCGTTTATCGTGGAACCGTTGGCAATTCAAAAAGGCTCCAATGTTGTCCGGGACTTCGATATCATGAAGCTGATCGTCCGGATGGCCTCGGAGATTGGGGCAGATCTGATCAAGGCCGATTTTCCCGAATCGAAGAGGCAATTCGAGGAACTGGTCGGCATAGCATCGGTACCCATCCTCGTCCGTGGCGGACCGAAAATGGACTCCGACAGGGAAATGCTGCAGATGGTCAAGGATGCCATGGATTGCGGCGCCCGGGGGATTGTGTTCGGGCGAAACGTGTGGCAGCATAAGAATCCGGCGGCGATCCTGAAAGCGCTCGCGACCATAGTCCATGATGGACAAGGTGTGTCGAAAGCGCTCGGTGTTCTCAAAAAGTAACGGTGGACGGAGTGAGGTCTCCACGAAGATCTCAAATGAAACGAGATAATAAATGGGAATCGTATGCAAAAAGAGATTCGTGTCGGGATGATAGGATATGGCCAGATGGGGCGCATTCATACGTACGCCTACCGGTCTATTCCCCTGTACTATGATGGCCAGCCGTGCAAGATCACGCTGAAATGTGTATGTGATGCGAATGAGGCATTGGCCAGGAAGGGGGTCGAGCAGGCAGGTTTTGAATCTTCGACAACCGACTACCGTGCGCTCGTGGAGCGCCAAGACATTGATGTCGTGAACATCTGCACTCCCAACAGATTGCACAAGGACGCGGTGATCGCGGCCCTGCAGAACGGAAAGCATGTCTATTGCGAGAAGCCGTTGGCCTTCGACGAAGCGGAAGCACGCGAAATCGTAACCGTTGCGGACCAATCCGGGATGAAGCATCAGATCACGGCGGAGTACCGCTTCATCCCCGCGATCATGAAAGCAAAAGAACTCATCAATGCCGATTTTGTCGGTCGGGTGTTTCACTTTCGGGGTCTCTATCTCCATGCCGGCTATATCGATCCGAAGCGCCCCCGCGAATGGCGGCTTCAGAAAGAGGTGATTGGCGGAGGCGTGTTGGTCGATCTCGGTCCCCATATCCTCGATATCATGCGGTACCTCGTCGGCGAAGTGGAGGAGGTCTCCGTGATGATGGAGACGTTTTTCAAGGAACGCCCCATGCCGGAAGATCCGAAGAAGATGGGAAAGGTGGAGGTGGAGGATGCGATCACCGCCCTGATGAAGATGAGCAACGGCGCCCTTGGATTTGCCGAGATGTCGCGCGTTGCCACGGGGGCGGAGGACGAAATGCGGTTCGAGATCCATGGACAAAACGGGGCGCTGGCATTCAACCTGATGCAGCCGAACGAACTGCTGGCGTTCGACACGCGTGAATCGAAAGGTGTGCAGGGTTTCAAGCGTATCAGCACGGTTCAGAAATACCCCGCGCCCGCCATGATGCCCGCGCCAAAATTCACCATGGGATGGGTGCGTTCGCACATCGCCGCCATCTACCATTTTCTTGACAGCGTCGTCCACGACCGGATGCCCTCTCCCAATTTTCACGACGCATTAAAGATTCATCACCTGATGGAATCGATGTACCGGTCGGTTGAGACGAAAAGCTGGGTTAAGATTTGACTTCGTGGGGACAGGTAAAGCGGTTGAACAAGAATGGCAATTTTGATTTTCCTGCATTCCGATAGACGAAACGAGGGTTACCGGAAAACACCATGAACGTATCGCCGAAACAACTTACACAAGCGCCGATCGTGCTTGAGCCGAACCGGGTGTGGCGCTTCTACGACGGTGGGAAGATGATCGACCGCTTCAAAGGCCTTGCCAACCCGAAAGATTCGCTCTTTCCGGAGGAATGGGTCGGGTCATGTGTGCAGGCAACGAACCCCGGGGAACACTTCAAGAAGGGGGAGGGGTTGGCAATCATCGGCTCCGGCGTATCCGAGCCGGTTTCGTTGAAATCGCTCATCGAGCAGTTTCCGGAGGAGATGCTCGGACCGCGTCACGTGAAAACCCATGGGGCGAACCCCGCCATGCTGGTAAAACTGCTCGACGCCGCAATCCGGTTGATCATCCATGCGCATCCGACGAAAGAGTTCGCCAGGACGCATCTGAACGATTGTTTCGGGAAAACGGAAGCCTGGTTTGTACTGGAGACGAGGCCGGAGGTGGCGGACCCCTACGTACTGATTGCATTCAAGGATGAAGTCAGCTGTCCCCGCTACAAGGACATGATGCTGAAGAACGACATCGACGAAATGATGAGGGTGATGCACCGGGTTCCCGTCAAGGCCGGGGATGTGGTGTATGTGAAGGCGGGAGTCCCTCATGCCATCGGTGAGGGGATCTTCATGGTGGAACTTCAGGAGCCGAGCGACTATAGCATTATCCTGGAGCAGATGTGCCCCGCGTACACGTTTCGCCAGGAGGAATGCTACCTCGGTCTCGACCCCGACACAACCCTTTCCGTCATCGATCATCGTGTCTATACTCCGGACGAAGTACGGCAGGAACTGGTCATCAAATCGAAGGTCATCCGCAAAGACGGAGAGAGCGCCGAAGTGCAATTGCTTGGGTACGATACGACAGAATGTTTTGCCGGACATCGTCTCGATGTCAAAACATCGTTCAGCGATACAACCGATGGACGCGGCTCGATTCTCATTGTGCTGGACGGTGAGGGGAAACTGGTTCATAACCGCGGAGAGATCCCTTTGAAACGGGGGGTGGAGCTGTTCGTCCCCGCGGCTGTGGGAACCCACGAGTTTCTGGCGCCGAAGGGCCTCACAGTCTTTAAATGTTTGCCGGCACAGGCATAAATGGAGGGATACAACAATGGCCACGTTCACCGTCCAACAAAATCTTGAACTTCTCGGTAAATATCGATACACCGAGATCCAATGCATGGAGATCATGGGGAGCTGGGCCTACACCATGGTCGATCCGGAGATCAAGATCGGGTTCGGCAGGGGGATGTTCCAGGATTCCGTGCACGCCGACCTGATCGGCAAGCGGATTCCAGAGTTGAAGGGGCGCTCGGAGCGCTATCACTCCATTCCACCGAGCGATGAGTATGTCCGTTTGCTGGAAAAAATCTGGATGACGCAGGACGAGCTGTACCGCATGGTGGCCCTCTATCGCGTCTTGAAGCCGGCGTTAGTGGTTGCCTATCGGCGTCATCTCGATCATCTGGAACTGCCGGCCGATGAGCCGACGGCCTACATCCTTCGCCACATCGCTGATGAAGAACAGGATCACATCGATTGGGGTGAAAAGATCATCAACCGCCTTGCCGGGGAATCGAACCGGACCGAAGCAACAGCATCCTGGCGACGCGAGCTTGAAAGAGAATTACAAACGGCCGGGGGGGCATGGGGAGAGGGACACAAGCCGGGCACACACTCTTTTGCAAAGACCCATCCCCACAGCAAGCTTCCTACCCGTGATATTCGGTGGGATATCATGCAAAATCCTTCCGAGTTTACCGAGAAAAACTGGTCCTTTGACAACCAGGAGGGAAAACAGCACCTTTTGCACGACCTGTTGAACAGCGAGTTTATCACCGTTGAGCGGATGGGGCGGATCCTCTCCGACTGCCCCGATATCCCCTGGCAGATGAAAATGGATATGGCACGACAAGCGTGGGACGAAGCACGGCATGCAGAAATTGTGCAACGGCGTCTCGAAGAATTGGGGGGGCACGTTGGAATGTTCCCGACAAGCTGTTTTGGGTGGGAACAGGACGTGAACCGCAAGGATCCGCTGGAGCGACTGGCGTTGTCCAACATGACGTTCGAGAGTGAGAGTTGCAAGCATCTCCGCGATTGGATCGCGAAGGCTAAAAAAACCGGAGACACCCGTTCACAGCAACTTGTGGAATTTCTTCTGGCTGACGAGGTAAACCACGTCCTGTACGGCATCCACTGGATCGATGAGTTGACAAAGGACGATCCCGAGCGCCGCAAACGTGTCCTCGGGTATCCGGAACAGGTCCTGGCAGATCAGCATCCGGTCGGTGTCTATTTCAAAGAAACCGTCAACGCGGAGAAGTGAACCCGGGAGCGGTCATCCGTAAACAGAGGACTCCACCAAACTGTTATCATGAATCGACAATTCATCCATCATCACTCAAGCGACTACGACTCTTATGAAGCTTGCGCAATTTGAAGATGCACAAGGTTATTGCATTGGCATCGACCACAAAGGTACATGGATCAACTATACCGACGCCGAGGCGGCATATACCTCGATCACCCACCGTGTGGTGGTCGAGCCCACCACCACCATCCTGCAATTGATCGAGGATGGCCGGTTCGATGTTGCGGAATTCAAAGCCGTCCTCCGGTTTTTGAAGCAACATCGATTGGAGAAACAATATAGAGTTGGGAGCGAGGCCGTGTTGAAAGCACCGATCATGCGCCCCCCGAAGATCGTTGCTCTCGGGCTGAATTACGTCCTGCATGCGAAAGAGGGAAATTTTCAGGTCCCGAAGGAACCGATCATCTTTTCCAAAGCGGGGTCATCGGTGATCGGACCGGAGGAGACGATCCTGCTCCCCCGCGGGCTTGGACAAATCGGTCACGAGGTTGAACTCGCGGTGGTCTTGGGGCGCCGCGCAACACAGGTCAGGAAAAAAGATGCCTATAGGTACGTTGCGGGATATACGATCGCCAACGATGTCACTGCGCGCGATCAGCAAACAAAAGATCTTACCGTGCGTCACCCCTGGTTCCGTTCGAAGAGTTACGATACATTCACACCGCTCGGACCGTGGATTGTGACCTCCGACGAGATCAAACCGCCGATCCGTCTGAACCTGCAGTGCCGGGTCAGCGGAAAGATTCGTCAGAACGCCAACACCCGTGACCTCGTGTTCGATATCCCGACGATCATTGAGTTTGTCACCAGGAACATGTCGCTGGATCCGGGGGACATCATTTCAACGGGAACGCCGGAGGGGATTGGTGCGATTAACCATGGCGATACGGTCTCCTGTCACATCGAGAAGATCGGTGAACTGCGAAACCCCGTCCGGAACCGATGAAGATCGAACGTATCACGCTTACCCATGTTCGCGTCCCCCTGGTTGAGCCGTTTAAGATCAGCAACGGTGAGGTCAGCGAGAAGGATGGGATCCTTGTCGGCGTTGCCAGCGAAGGTGTGGTGGGATGGGGCGAGGCATCCCCGATGTCCGGAGGATTTTACTCACTCGACACCCCCGAGTCTGTATGGGATGACCTTGTGGGAAAGCTCATTCCGGGAATTCTTCGAAAAAGACCCAATTCGATTGGGGATGTCAATTCTCTCCTTGATGGAACGGACGCAAGCCCGTTTGCAAAAGCCGGCCTCGAAACGGCATTCTGGGATCTTGAAGCTCAGAAATTGAATGAACCCCTCTTCCGAACGTTAGGGGGAACAACGGGAAGCATCGAGTCCGGGTTGGCGGTCGGGATCTATCCGACGGTCAACAAGCTCCTCTCGGCCATTGAGCGCTATTTGCGCGAGGGCTATAAGCGAGTCAAAATAAAAGTCCAGCCCGGTTGGGATATCGAGCCGCTGTTGGCGGTGCGGGGGGAGTTCGGGCGGATTCCGTTAATGGTCGATGCAAACTGTGCTTATACGCAGAAAGACTTGGACCATTTGAAGGCATTCGACGACTTTGAACTCTTGATGATCGAACAACCGCTCGCCAAGGAGGATCTTGAAGGGCATGCAACATTGCAAGCCATGGTCCAGACCCCGATTTGCCTGGATGAAAGCGCCAAAGATTCCGCGACCGTCCGCAAAGCCATCGACATGAAGAGTTGCCGGATTGTCAACATCAAGATTCAGCGGGTTGGCGGGCTGATGCATGCGAAAGACATTCACGATCTGTGCGCTCAGGCTGGTGTTCCGGTCTGGGCGGGCACGATGCCGGAGCTGGGGATCGGCGGAGTGCAGACCGCGCATCTTGGGACACTTTCCAACTTCGCGTATCCGACGGATGTCGAGTCGTCCAGCCGATGGTTTGTCGACGACATCATCGAACCGCTCATCGAAGTGAAGAACGGATTGATCACCATTCCTCCCGGTACAGGGAATTGTTACACGGTTTCCGAACCAAAGCTGAAACAATACGAACTCCGGAAGCAATCGTTTCTGTGATACGGATCCTCCGAATAGTGAAGGTGCCAGAGCTCTTGAGATTCCCCTATTCATACATCATCATTCTTCTCCTGATCTCCATGTCTACCCGTGCTCAGAATACGAATTGGGTTGAGACAACCCTTTCCTCCATGTCGGTCGAAGAAAAGGTTGGGCAGCTTTTTATTGCCGATCTGATAGCGGTTTACTCCCATCAGGAAAGTGAGAACTTTCGTCTCGCCAAGGAGCGGGTGATCAAGTACCATGTGGGAGGGTTCGTGCTCGCCGGCGGGACCGTCTCCGACATCGCCCTCATGACGAACGTGCTACAAACACTTTCCCGAACGCCACTCCTCATTAATGCCGACCTTGAAGGAGGGCTCTGGTTTCTCCATCCGTACCGATGGGTCCGCGGGAGGGCCCCTGAATTGCCCCGGTACGTCAGCGGCGGGGGAACGGTGTTTCCGTCGGCGATGGGAATCGGAGCGACCGGAGACCCAAAGCACGCATACGAGTTTGGACGCGTCACTGCCCGGGAATCGCGCGCCGTGGGAGTTCACTGGACCAACTCTCCCGTTGCGGATGTCAACAACAATCCCAAAAATCCCATCATTAATACACGCTCCTTTGGAGAGAACCCGGCTCAGGTGGCCGCCATGGTGGAAGCATATGTGAAAGGTTTGCAGGATGGGAAGATGATGGCGACGCTCAAGCATTTCCCCGGCCATGGGGATACGGAAGAGGACACGCATATGAAGTTGCCGGTCCTCCCGTTCAATCGGGAACGACTTGAAGCGGTGGAATTGGTGCCGTTCAAGGCCGGTATTACGGCGGGGGCAAAAGCCGTCATGACCGCCCATCTCTCCCTTCCCCAACTTGATCAGGGGAACCGTCCTGCAACACTCTCACCCGGCATTCTTACGGGTTTGCTGCGGAAAAGCCTTGATTTTCAGGGTATCGTGATCACCGATGGAATGACGATGCAAGGTGTGACCGACCATTATACCGCCGGGGAGGCTGCGGTGTTGGCCATCGAAGCCGGTGCCGATGTTGTGCTGGTCCCTTCGGATTTTCGTGAGGCGTACATAGGTGTTCTCTCCGCAGTCCAGTCGGAGAGGATCAGTATGATGCGTCTCGAGGAATCGGTCCGAAGGATTCTCGCCGCGAAATCGTGGGTGGGGTTGGATCGCAATCGTCTTGTCGATCTTCAGGGGATCTCCATGGAGGTCGCGGCTCCCGAGTCGGAGGCCCTGTCGACATCGGCATTTGAAGCCTCGGTGACTCTCCTGCGAAACAAAAAGAACGCGGTTCCCCTGAAGCCCGGGATGAAGGTGCACGTCGTGACGATCAGTGATGAACCGGACCGGCATGTTGGTGAAGCGTTACGGACCGTTCTGCAGGAGCAGGATTCCAGCGCCCGGCTTTCACGCCTTTCGAACGACACGGGAAGTGAGGAAATTGCGCGTGTGCTCAAACAGCTCTCGTCCTCCGATATTGTAATCGTCGGGGTTTATCTTTCTGTTGGATCATGGAAGGGGGCGCTCGGATTTTCAAAGCAGATTCGGAATTTCCTGACAGCTCTCGGATCAAGGAGAAAACCAGTGGCGATGGTAACATTCGGGGATCCCTATGTGTTCGCCAAACTTCCTTCCACCGATATTATGATTGCAGCGTACTCCGGCTGGCGGAAATCCGAAGAGGCTGTAGGAAATGTGTTGGTGGGTACCATCGGGACTACGGGGAAGCTTCCCGTGACCATCCCGGGCAAGTTTCAAGCCGGTGAGGGAATACAACTTCAACCATCGGGTCGGGCCCCGGAGATACCATGGCATTGACAACGACGTTCCTCGGTCTGAAGCTTCAAAGCCCGCTGCTGGTTGCATCGGGACCCGCGAGCCATGATGTGAACCAGGTCAGGCTTGCGGAGGAGCAGCACATGGGAGCCATTGTGCTCAAGACGGTCTGTTCGGATAAGTACGACCATATGCGGTACTGGCCGCGTCCGCGCTACAAACTTCTCGACTGGGATAAACAAATTGGTGGCCGCTCCAAATACTTTACCCTCTATTCGTACGAACAGGGGTACAGCGGCACGTTGAAGGATTACTGGGAGTTTATCAAGGCATGCAAAGATCATGCAACAGTTCCGATCGTCGGCAGCGTTTTTGCCGATGTTGCCGAAGACTGGAAAGAACTTGCACTCAAATGCCAGGAGAACGGAGCCGATGCCGTGGAGCTTGATATCTCCTCACCTCATCGGCCGGGAAGCCTCGATTTCGAGACGACGTTCATTGCAGCTATCAACACCGTGGTAAAAGCCCTTCGCGTGCCGGTGCTCGTGAAACTTGCCGCGGGTCCGGATGTGCTGCAGCAATGCAAGGCTGCGGAAAAGTGCGGTGCGTCGGCCGTGACCCTCTGCAATCGTATTCGCGGATTCGATGTCGATATCGAGACGCAACAACCGATCCTGCATGGATACTACGCCGGTGTCGGGGGACCGTGGGCGAAATACTATACGTTTCGGCATGTGGCAGAAGCGGCTCAATCCATCAGGATCCCGATCAGTGCGACCGGTGGAGCGACAACCGCCGAGGACGTCATCAAGTACATTTTATTGGGAGCCAGCACCGTCCAGATTCTTTCGGTGATTATGGTCAACGGCTGGGAGTCGGTTTCCCAGATTCACCACGATCTTAAGGGGTATATGCAGCAGAAGGGGATCCACTCTTTAGAAGAGATTCGGGGAAAAGCCCTTCAAGTCATGACCTCGCCGGAAGACATCATTCGATGGTCCGGGGAACCGAAGACCGGCGCACGAAATCTCTGGAAACCGGTGGAAGGTCATGGCCGCTCATAACTCCAAATATCCCGGTCTCGACCCGATTCCGCCGCCGTTCGGCAAGGAATTTCCGCCGGTGGCGCTTATCGTCGAGGAGAAATGCATCGCGTGCGATCGTTGTCCCCCCGTCTGTTTCTTCGATGCGCTGGTGATGGAGGATCGCCCCGATCACAAATACCATCGCACAGCGGTGGTGATCCGGGAAAACTGCACCGGCTGCGGATTGTGCTTCGAAGCTTGCCCCGTGGAGGCGATTATCTGGGTTCCCGATACGGAGGACACAAAGCCCAAAACCCGGCCGGGTGATTCCACGGTGAAGGACGCCGACGTATGAAAGTCATTGACCTGACGCATCCTCTGTCGGACGCCCTCCCGGTGTACTTTCCCTGGCATCCGAAAACAGAGTTGACGAAAACCGCGAACTACCAGGAGCATCGTTGTGAAGTGACGCGGCTCAGTGTCGGTACCCATACGGGAACACACATCGACGCGCCGAGCCATGTGTTCAAAGGGGCCCCCCGGATCGACCAATACAACCCGAACCTCTGGGTGAAGAATGCGCTGGTGCTGGACTTCACCCCCCGTGAACCGCGCAAAGAGATTACGAGAGTTGAGTTGGAGGCCAAACTCAAGCAAAAAGGATTTGGCGTGGTGATCAAAACGGGGTGGGATGTTCACTTCGGGAAAGAAGATTACTACAAAACCTATCCCCCGCTTTCCACAGAAGGAGCGGAGTTCCTTGTCGAGATGGAGGTTCCCCTTCTGGCAGCCGATACGCCGTACACGCTCGAGGTCCACTACATTTGTTTGAAAAAGGGGATTCCGCTCGTCACCAACATTAACAACTCATCCCAGCTTCAGGAGGGGATGATCAAGCTGATCGCTGCACCATTGCTCATCAAGGACGGCGATGGTGCTCCGGCACGCGTCCTTGCGGTTCTTGAATAGTTCGTGGGGAACGCCATGATCGAGGGGAGACCGCGGTTGAAGAACCGAAAATGCCTCTCCAGACAATTCCAACCATCCGTCAGTACCGAAACCCGCCAAGGCGCGGGAAGCATGTGAGCCGAAGAATATGATGGAACCGGTTGTAAAGCTTCTTGCAGACCTTGTCGCCATCCCCAGCATGAACCCGATGGGGCGTGCGCGATCCGGTCAGGAATACTCCGAGCTGGCGCTCGCAGAGTTTCTGACCGCATTTCTCAGGAAGCAGGGGATCGATGTTCAACTCCAGTTCGTCGCACCCGGCCGGCCGAACGTCCTCGGGTATATCGATGCGCGCGCATCGAAAACCTTCTGTTGGAAGCACACCTTGATACAGTGCATGCGGACAACATGGCTGTCGAACCGTTCCAGCCCACTATCCGGGATGGAAAACTGTACGGTCGGGGTTCCTGCGATACCAAGGGATCGATGGCCTCCTTCCTCCAGGCAGTCCTCAACGGACTTCAGGCAGGTTCGCTGAAACAGAACGTCGTTCTTCTTTTTGTGTCGGATGAGGAATACCGCTTCACTGGAGCGAAGTATGCTGCCGCGCAAGGGTTGAAGGCTGATGCGGGGATTGCCGGTGAGCCGACCCAATTACGGATTGTGCGCACCCATAAAGGAGTCACGCGATGGAAAGTCCGAACCCGCGGCGTCGCGGCTCATTCCGCGTACCCCGGGCGCGGAAATAATGCCATTTATACAATGGCAAAGGTGGTTTCCCGCCTGGAGGAATATGCGGGGAGGTTGTTGCAGCAGGCTCCGCATCCGGTGCTCGGAACGCCAACCATGAGTGTTGGAGTAATTGAAGGAGGTCAAGCCGTTAATATTGTGCCTGATCGTTGCTGGATTGAGATCGATCGCCGCTCCCTGCCGGGCGAAACGGTTCTTGCCATTCTGGAACCCGTTCGGTCGCTCCTGCATGACATACCCAATTGGGAATTTGACGAGCCACATCTCTCCGTCGCCGGCATGGATATCTCGGAGGATGCGGCTATCGTTAAACAGCTTTCGGCCTCAATCAAACAGGTTCAAGGAGGAAGTATTGTTGAATCGGCCCAGTATGCCACTGATGCGGGGATCTATACCGCCGCCGGCATCCCCACCGTGGTTTTCGGTCCAGGCGATATCGCTCAAGCGCATACGGATTCCGAGTTCATCGAATTGAAACAATTGGAACAGGCGGTTCATATTGTGGAACGGTTCTTAACGCAGTGATCCTGGGATTGGACATCGGTGGCACGAAGACAGCGGTCGTGCTGGGGACGCGGGAGGGCGCCATCCGCCTGCGAAAAGAATTTGCAACGGCACCACAGCACGGATTTCAAAAGACCTTTGCCGAGCTTACGGCGGTTGCCCGGGGGGTGCTCGACGGCGCCCCGGAACCTGTGGAAGCGATCAGTGTTTCCATCGGAGGTCCCCTTGATGTCGACCATGGCATCATCTACTCGCCGCCGAACCTGCCGGGGTGGAATGCCATCCCGTTGAAGAAGATGTTGACGGAAGCGTTTTCACGTCCGGTGTATGTTGAGCATGACGGCAACGCGGGAGCTTTGGCGGAGTGGTATTTCGGGGCTGGAAAAGGATTCTCCCACATCGTGTTCATCACGATGGGGACAGGCTTTGGGGCCGGGATGATTCTGAATGGCCGGCTCTACAGGGGCGCGAACGATTTGGCGGGTGAGATCGGGCATATTCGCATCGCAGAAAACGGGCCGCTCTGTTATGGGAAGGCGGGTTCGCTGGAAGGGTTTGGAAGCGGCACCGGCATCGCCAGACTTGCCCATCACCTTTTCCCTGGAATGTGGAATGACTCTGCAACCGCTGCGGAGGTGTACCGTTCGTGGCAGAGTGGGTCCCACGAAGCGCGTCAGGTCTTTGAACAGGCGGGATTCCGTCTCGGTCGCGGTCTTGCACTCTTAATCGATATGCTAAACCCGCAACGGATTATCCTGGGAGGACTCGGCATGCGTATTCACGACGCCCTGCTTCCCTTTGCACAGACCGTTATTCAAGACGAAGCCCTTCCCGAAGCTGTCCGGGTGTGTGAAATCGTTCCCGCCGGTCTTGGAGAATCCATTGGGGATGTCGCTTCTCTGTGCGCGGCACTGGACCAGGGAGAATTCACGGGGCATTCCCGGTAAAGCACATTAACAAGTCACAGTGTACAAATCAACCCAATAACGATCGATCCGACTCAACAAAGGAAACAGGAAGATGACAATCGTTCGAACCATGATGCTCGTGCTGATGTGTTCCACGGCGCTGTTTGCCCAGAAGGCGCTCTACCTCGAAGAGATCAAGAAGGCCGTGGAAAAGGGGTGGAGAGACCACCCTGCTTCGGTTGAACAATGGAAGCGGACACACGAGCCGAACGTGCTCTGGGGTTACAATTCCCCTGGCGGTCCGATCTACCTTGCCGGAACACTTTCATTCTTGTATGAAGAGACAGGGGAACGGATGTATGCAGACCGTACTGCAAAACTCCTGGCGGAGTACGGGGATCTCCGGAATGTCCTTCCTACAGGGTTTGAAAAAACCCGTGCGGAATATGTCAACGGGGTTCCCGCGATCTCCAATTTCTTCATCATGCCTCCCTATATCCGTGCTTATTTGAGGATCAAAGACAGCGGGGTGCTGAATGCCGGCATGAAAAAGAAAATCGAGGAGGATGTCTCAAAAAGCGCCGATTTTATCTTCCATTTCCCTGAATGGGGAACACATAACCGTGCGATGCTCAGGGCCGAATGCCTGATGTATGCTTCCAAAGCGATGCCGAACCACCCGAGCGCGAAGAAATGGAAACAGATGGCAGAAACCATCGCGTCCGACAACCTCAAGCAATGGGAGGTCGAGGATGCGACCGGTTATCACAGTGTCTGGCTGATGTCGCTCTATTCCTACGCCGAGGCAGCCCATGAAACAGAGTTCTTTCGTTCACCCATCACGAAGTACTACCTCGACTATTTTGTCAACCTGATCAGTCCCAATGGCACGGTGCCGGAGTTCGGTGATTCGCGATGGTGGTCGGGGGTGGAAGGGTTGCGCTTTGTCGGTGTCTTTGAGAAAGGTGCAACAGTGTACAAAGACCCCGCGATGAAATGGGCGGCCCGGATGACACTCGAGACACAAAAGAAAGGGCGTGACACGCTCGGTGTCGGGGACGGATACTATCTTTCCGACGCGTATCGCTGGACGGATGAATCAGTTGTGACACAGCGGCCAACCACCTTGAGCCGGGAAGTCCTGGATGACATGATCGGAAAAAAGGTTGTGTTCCGGAACGGCTGGGATCCGACGAGCACCTACCTGCTGCTCAATTATCGTGACGAAGGGGATGGCGGATGGCTGTACCGGGAATACCTGCGGCAGACCATTTCCGTCGAAGAGGAAAAGATGCATCATGGCCATGCCGATGAAAATAACATCGGGCTTCTCATGAGCAAAGGTTCGGTTCTGCTCACCGACGCGGACTACCGGAGCGACCTGCCGAGCGGAAAGTTTGGATCATGGCGGCAGGACTATTTCCACAACCGGATCGTGGCGCGCAAGAACAAGCGCGACCAGAACCAATCCGTCATGGAGTTCGTCCAGAACTCCGGTGCGTACCGCGCTGTACGGACCACGAAGATCGACTTCCTGAATCTTCGGGAGGTCGATATGAGCAGGACCCGCCTGATCGACGACAATCTCGGATACCGATGGGACCGGATCGTGACATACGTCAAGGAAGATGATTTCTTCATCGTCGTGGATGGGATCAAAGCGCTAAAATCCGATTATTTCACATTCACGAACTTCTGGCATACGAACAATCTCCTTTCCCGCGGAAAGGAGTACTTTGACGTTGCCACCGATTCCATCGGATCGTTCCGGTTTCCCACGCAACGCTCCCTCTTCATTCATTTCCCGGAGACGTACGCAAAGACGTCCGGCGTCGAACCGATCAGCCGCAACTGGCGGACCGAGCAAGCGATCTATCAAACCATCTCCAGCCAGTACAAGACGGGAGACACAGAAGTGTTCGTAACGGTTCTGATTCCTCACGACCGGAAGGAAAACCCTGAACGCTATCTTGGCAAAGTGAAACTTCTTCCGGTGACCGTTCCTTACAAGGCGGTTGGACTGGAGATCGATCGGGGAGGATCGAAATCGTATCTCGGCATCAAGATCGACCTTGAAAGTGAGATTGCCCGTGAGAACATCCGCCCGCGTTACCTCTATTCGCTGGGGAAAGTCGGATATGGCGATTTTGAGACCGACGCGCACTATTTCTTTGCCACCGTCTCCAAAACCAACCTCTCTTATTCTGCTTCGAACGTGCTGAAGGTGCTCTATAAAGGGAAGCCACTGATGGAAGCCCTGCCGAATATGCATGGTTTACAGCTGGACGGTGCGCCCCCGCGAACAGCTATTACCAAGTGGAGACATTGGGAGGATACGGTCCCCATCCAGTAAGAAGATTTAAAAAGGACGTGGGTCAAGGATTCCCAGATAATGTCAGAATCTCCGGGACAGGTTTTTTCCCGGGGTGATTTACCGGAGAGATAGAACAAATAAATCAACTCACAATACTTGATGTCCAGGCAGGAGTCTATGAATCTCGGAAAACAATTACGCATGCGCAGAATCTGGAATCACGAACGCGCTGTCATCATCCCGTTCGATCATGGCCAATATGGAGGAGTGCCAAAAGGTCTTGAAGACCCCCGCCGGCTTACCGAACGGATCGCCGGAACCCCTGCCGATGCAGTGTTGGTGACGCCCGGCGTTCTTTCCACGATCGCTTCATCAGTAGGTGATCTTGGCGTTGTGCTGCGGTTGGATGGTGGATTTACAAAATATACTCCGCTTGCGGGGGACTATGAGGCGGTCGTGAGCCCGGACTACGCAGTATCTCTCGGCGTTGACGCAGGGATCGTGTTTACTTTCGCCGGTACGGCGTTCGATGCACAATCGCTTGCGCGGCTGGGCCGGACCGCCGAGGCAGCAAGCCGGTGCGGCTTGCCGTTGATCTCGGAAGTCTTGCCCCCGAGCCTGCTCAACAATCATTTTGAACGCGAGATCTTTACCGTGAAGGCGAAAGGAGGAACCATCGCGGAGGAAACGCTTAACGTCTCCCGCATTGCCGCGGAACATGGGGCCGATATCGTTAAAACCCGATATCCCGGAAGTGTGCGTGAGCTTCGCTCCGTTGTCGATACATGCGGAGCGAAAGTCGTTGTGGCGGGAGGACCCCAATCCGGGAAAGGCGACCAGGCGTTGCTCCAGTTTGCCCATGACTGCGTCGAGGCTAACGTTGCGGGAATTGTGTTCGGCAGGAATGTGTGGCAGCATCCGAAGATGGAGAAACTGATCGGCGCACTCTGTGCCATCGTGCATGAAAACGAGACGGTTGCCAAAGCAATCAAATTATTGAAATAGGAGAAGGCCGAACCTCCGGTTCAGTGCAATTCCATGATCACCACCATCACCCTAAACCCGATGCTTGATAAAACCGTGCATATCGACAAGTTGATGCGCGGCTCGATTCACAGGGCGACCGCCATGGAGCTTGTTGCCGGCGGAAAGGGAATCAATGTGGCCCGGCAACTGAAGTTGCTGGGTGTTCAATCCGTGGCAACAGGATTCCTGGGGGGTGCGGTGGGATCCATGGTTATGGATTTGCTTCGGCAGGAGGGGATTGAGAACGAGTTTGTTCAGACCGACGTTCCGACGCGCGAAGGAGTGACGTATCTTGAATCCGATTCGACCTCCACCGCGGTATTTGAACCCGCCCGGCAAGTACCCGTAGCGGGGGTTCACGAACTCAACAAGAAATTTCACGCACTGTTTCCCAAGAGCTCATGGGTCGTTTGCAGCGGGAGTTCTCCCGGTTCGGAAGCGGACGACCTGTACTATGAAGCCGTGCTTGCCGCACACCAATATGGTATCATGAGTGTAGTCGATTCGTATGGCGAGCCGTTCAGGCTTGCCTTAAAGGCTGTTCCTTCGCTGGTGAAGCCGAACAAAGATGAGTTCGAGCGAGCGTTTGGTACCTCACTGCAAAACGGTGACGATTTTGTGAAGGGACTCCACCATCTTCTGGACTTGGGAATACAGTACGCCATTATCACGGATGGCCCGCGTCCCTGTTATGCTGCGGTGCGGGGGCATGTCTGGAAGATCACGCCACCTGCCATCAGGACCATAAACCCTGTCGGGTCCGGCGATGCTATGGTGGCAGGCATCCTTTATGGCTTTAGTCAGGGATGGAAGTTCGAACGCTGTTTGACATGGGGAGTTGCCGCCGGAGCCGCAAATGCGCAAAAGTGGGGGGTGGCAAATTCCGATGTTCAGGAAATCCTTGCCCTCGAGTACCAGATTCGTGCCCAAAGACTCCATTAATTAACCCATTTCGTCCCTTGTTCTCTGGAATACTGTTTGCGGTATCGTTTATTAAACGAAATGCCACTAATGAATAACAGACTAAATGATGCAATGGAATGTCGCCCCTCCGACCGCGTTCCATTTGTCCCGGCGATCTACGAACACAAGGCCTGGTTTGTTCATTCGACTCCCTCCGTCGTATGCCGGGATGTGAAGTTGTTCACGGAAGCGTTGCTCGCAGAATATGAGTCCGTCCGTCCCGATGCTCTCACGGTTGGCGTCGATGTCTACAATGTTGAGGCCGAAGCTGTCGGCTGCAAAGTACGGTACTACGGAGAGGGAGATTCTTCCGTCCCTGCAATTGAGCCCGATACGGTTCTGTATCACGGGGAGGATGATATTGGGAGCCTTCGCATGCCCGATCCTTCAAAGGATGGCAGGATGCCGGTGAATGTCGAGGTGGCAAAGAATGTTGTGCAGGCGTTGGGAAAAGAGATACCGGTGCGGGGAGCGGTGTCTGGACCGTTTTCCATGGCGGCCAGCCTCGTCGGACCGGAGAATTTTCTCATGTTGACCATCACCCAGCCAGCCCTCGTCCACGAAGTCATGAAATTCTGCGCCGAGGTGATTAAACAGTATGCAACGGCGTTTGTCAGAATCGGATGCGGCGTTGTGATTTTTGACTCACAGTCCTCCCCCGCCTTGATTTCGCCGGACATGTATCGTGATTTTGTTCTGAAGCCGACCCAGGAACTCATTCGTTCACTGCAAACGCTTGGCGTGAACAACGTCCCCTTGATCGTCGGCGGAAATACCTCGGACATTCTCGAACCGTACCTTGAAACCGGGGGCAACAATATTCTCTGTGACTATCCTGCAAACGCCGGTGAATTTCTCGCACGATGTTCGGCGGCACGCCGGGCATTTCGCCGAAACATTGATTCATCCGATTTCATCACAACGACTCCGGAGAAGCTCCGCGCGCGAACGAGAGAATGCTTGGACGAAGGAAAAGGATATCCCGGATTCATACTGGGGACGGCTGTTGCCCCATTTGGAACACCGTTGGAACACCTGCTGGCCATCAAGACGGCAGTTGAGGAATATTCGAAGAAAGGCTCAGCCTGAAGGACCGACAGGGGGTACACAACTTGAACGAATCCATGACTGCACGGAAACGAATTCTGACAGCGATGCGACGCGGGATGCCCGACCGAGTGCCGGTGATTCCCGATATTTCCAACATGGTCCCGGCCCGGCTTACGGGAAAACCGTTCTGGGACATCTATTTGCATGAAAACCCGGCCTTGGACGAAGCCTATGTGAATGCCGTGAAATACTTCGGCATCGACGGTTGGTACATCTACGACAACGCCACGATGTACGAGCAGCCCGCGTGGAAGCAGAAAATCATCCATACGGCAAAAGATGAACTGCATGTCCGCCGCTGGGTGGAAACCCCCTTCGGTGAGCTCGAGGAGGTCATGTGCTACCCGGTCAGCGACCCCCCATGGGCCATGAGCGGAATGGTCAAGGACATCGGCACGGACTTTCCGAAACTCCGTTGGTACCTCGAGCAAAAGGCTCTCGATGCGATCACGAAGAACCGGAACAAGATCGGCGAACAGGGAATCTACGGGGTGGCAATCGAAACGTTCATGGGATTCTGGGTCTGGGCTCGGGAGGGAGGATCGATGCAGGCAATCCAGGATTTTTTTCAGCAGCCGGAGAAGATGCCCTTGATCCGGGATACCTATCTTGAGTTCGTCGAACGGGCGGCGAAACGGATCCTGCAGGACAAACCGGATGAGATTCTGATCGCTGGGTCGTCCTCGTCCCTGAGCCTGAGTTCCCCGAAGATTTACAGGGAATACGACTTGCCGGCCATCAAGATCATATCGTCGCTCTGCAACGAAGCCGGCGTTCTTTGCCACCAGCAGACCTGTGGAAAATCCCGCCAGATTGTCGAAATGAACTATCGTGAGACCGCCGTCAATGTCATGGAGCCGCTCGAGCGGCCCCCGGGTGGAGACGTGGATCTTGCCGAAGTGAAGCAGAAGTTCGGCGATAAATTCTGTCTGAAGGGGAATGTGAATACGTTTGAAACCATGCTGAACGGCAGCGTGGAAGATGTCAAGCGGGAAGCCATGGCTTGCATCGATGCGGCGGGAAAAGAGGGTGGCTTCATCCTGTCAACCGGCGATCAGTGCGGCAGGGACACTCCCGATGAAAACCTCTTTGCGCTGGTCGAGGTCGCCAAAACGTACGGACGTTATCCGATGGACCGATCTCTTTAACAATCTCTCAAGAAGGACGACACCATGAAGGAACTTCAGGAGTTGGCAGACCATCTTATCAACGGCTATGCAGACCGGGTTGCCGCGGTCACACAGGATTTACTCAACAAAGGGGCAACGCCGCAAACCATTCTCAATGACGGTCTCATTGCCGGAATGACTGTGGTCGGGGAGCGCATGCGAACGGGGGAGATGTACCTTCCGGAAGTTCTCCAATCGGCCAGCGCCATGCATGTTTCCCTCAAGATTCTGAAGCCGCATCTGGCAAAGGATGGAGTTGAATCCCGCGGGAAGATCATGATGGGGACGGTGAAAGGGGACATGCATGACATCGGCAAGAACCTGGTCGGGATCATGCTTGAGGGGGCGGGGTTCGAAGTCATCGATCTAGGATTGAACGTTCAGCCGCAGAAGTTTGTCGAGGCAATTCAAACGCACCAACCGGCCATTATCGGTCTTTCGGCCATGTTGACGACCACGATGCTCAATATGAAAACCGCGATCGAGGCGATCGCGCATGCCGGCCTTCGTTCGAAGGTCAAGATCCTTATCGGCGGCGCTCCGGTGAGCCAGAAATTCGCCGACGACATCGGCGCCGATGCGTATGCCCGCGATGCGGTCAAGGCCGTTGACAAAGTCAAAGAGTTGATTGCAGCATAAGGAATTTCATGACGGAAACTCAGGTTCGCACACACTACACAACGCTCGCCATCGGGAAGGCGGAGGGCCTGATGTTCGGCCGGACCCCCAAACCGGTTTCATGCGGCTATGGATTGGAACTGGGTTCCGGCATGGTCTATCCCGAAATTAATTTCACACTCCCGATGATGATGATCGACGAGAGCACCTGGCCCTCGGTCGTCGCACAGTACGATGAGATGGGTGAAATGATCGGTCGGACTGCAACAAGGCTTCATCTCAGGGGAGTGATGATCGAATTTGAGCTTCTTCCCCCCATGACGGAGAGGCCGGAGTGGGGAGCGGAAATCACCCAGGTACTCGACCGGCACCTGAAAACGATGTACGAGAACCATGGCGTTGCCGGGGCACTGCGCGTGACGCCGACCGATATCCGGGATGCAACACGCCCGCCGCCTCTGCGGAGCGGCATCGAATGGGAGACGTTGATGGCTTCCTTTGATGAATGTGCAAAAGCCGGGGCCCACGTTCTTTCGATCGAATCGGTGGGAGGAAAAGAAGTCAATGACGAAGCCATGATGTACGGGGATGTGGAGGGCGTGATCTTCGCTCTCGGAGTGCTCGCCCCCCGGGACATGGAACATTTGTGGACGAACATCGTCTCGACGTGCAAGCGCTACGGTGTCGTTCCCGGCGGGGATTCCGCTTGTGGCTTTGCCAATACCGCCATGCAGTTGGCTTCGCAAGGAATGCTCCCTGGGGTTTTTGCCGCGATGATCCGGGGGGCCAGTGCCGTCCGGAGCCTCGTTGCGTACGAATGCGGCGCCTTTGGGCCGTCCAAAGATTGTGCGTACGAAGGACCGATCCTGAAAGCCATCACCGGGGCGCCTATCGCCATGGAGGGGAAGTCCGCAAGCTGTGCACATTTCAGCCCCGTGGGAAACGTGGCGGCAGCCATGTGCGATCTCTGGAGCAACGAATCCGTCCAGAATATCCGCCTCTTGTCCGGCCCCGCCCCTGAAGCGTTCCTGGAACTCCTCACGTACGACTGCCGGTTGTTCAATGCCGCCCTATCCTCCGGATCGGAGCAAACCTATCAACGAATGTTGGTCGATTCGGATGTGCATCACAGTCCGCAAGCTCTGGTGCTTTCTCCCGAATCGACCATTTGTATCGCTTCGGCGATCGTGCGGGAACAAACGCCGTACCGGCAGACGGTGGCAGCCGGACTGGAAGCGCTCCGCGTGATACGCGACGCCGTTCGGGACAAGACCCTTCCGCTCGCAGCGAAGGAACACCATTGGCTCGATAAAACCGAGTCCGCCCTCACGGCGCTGCCGGCCGAGGAGGAGGGGATGATGGATTCGATGATCGAACGTTACGGTCATCTTTTTGCCCCTTCAAGCTACGGGCTCTGACGGTTGCCTTCAGGCACCTCAAAGAAACATTCTGCAAAAGAACTCCATGAGAATCACTCTCCGCGGAATCTCTCCATGGGTGAACGTGCCGGATTCATTTTTTCCAAACGCGAATCAAACTTTTTGTAGATTCTTTCCATCACTCACCACACTACAGGATTGAGGTTTAGAATGTCAACATTACGCGATGCCCTTTCACAAGTCCGGACGATCCAGTACACTTCACCAACCCTTCTGGTCGAGCAAACGGTTGCCTGCGAGTTGCAGGCAGCTTTCAGCCCGGGGGCGACAATCAAACGCTCCCCGGGATTGAACGCTTCCAGAGGCACCCTTCGCATTGCCGTCGTCTCGGACACGAAACAATGGAAATCAGTTCATCGCTTGTTGGTCGGGGGGAAGGATTGGATGATGGCGCGGGTGATGGAAGGTGGTGGGGTGGAAGTGTTTGCTTCAAAGCCGCACCTTCTCTATTATTTGTGCACGTTTGTGGCCGGTGATTGGGCCGCCATGCCGCTTTCGGTATTTGCCGTGGGAAAGATCGTGTATCCGACATTTCCGAACATGCGGCCGGCCTATGACGTTTTCCTCACACAGCATGGTCGGACCGTCCGCAATTTCGACCGCGAAGAACATGTCCGCAGCCTTGCACGGCTCGGCTTTTCGCACATCGAGGTCAACGGTCTTGCGATGCCCGTCCCGTTTGAACGGGGCCCGCAGGGGGAATTGCTCCACCGGTTCTATACGTACTGCCCGTCGCTGGATCAGTTCGTGACCAGCAAGCTGAACAGGGGATACTATGACGACGACTATCTTCAGGCAAACCTGAACTTCCTGAAGACGAATGCGCAATTGGCGGAGAAGTACGGCCTCGCTCCGGGACTGGTCTGTTTCGAGCCGCGTTCGGTGCCCGATAACCTTCTCCAGCGATACCCCATGTTGCGGGGAGCGCGCGTGGATCACCCCATTCGCAGCTGGCATCCCCGTTTTAATCTCTCCATCGCCCATCCGGTTGTTCAACAACACTATGCAGAACTCATGGAGAACATGCTGCGGGAAGTGCCGACCATCGACTATATTTCCATCTGGTCGAATGACAGCGGCGCGGGGTTCGAGTACACGAACTCCCTCTACGTCGGGCGCAACGGCGGGGGCTACGTGATCCGGGAATGGAAGGGGGACAAGGAAATAGCGGAATCGGCGGCGAACAACCTGATGCGGTACATGCGCATCCTGCGCGACGCCGGGAGAAAAGTCAACCCGCGCTTCAGAACCCTGATTCGGCTTGAGCCGTTTTGGGCGGAACATGATTATATCTGGGCCCAGCTTGGCGACGGACTGGATGTCGAAGTTTCCTCCTTGCTCACCAAAGGATGGAAACTTGCCTATAAACATCCCAAATATAAAGAAGCGCGTGAGATCCACGGCACGGCGCTTCATAATCGCTTTGTCGATGCGGAGAAACCCCTGATCAACGAGCTGAAAAAAAAGGGGTCGCGTGCCGATGTCTATTTCAATCCGGGGCTGGGGTGGAACCATGAACCGCTCCTCGGGGTCTCGTTTCCCTGGCTCGTGTACGATAAAATCCAGGACATGGCAAAGGTGGGCGTGGAGACCCCTTGCTACAACAGCAGCGCGGTTCCCCCTTCTTTCGCACCATACAATATTAACCAGGAACTCGTTCGTGCCTTCCAGGCCGACAAGGGTCTCGACCTGCAGTCGTTCCTTCTCACCAAGGCGAAGGAGTGGATCGGTTCACGTCTCGCCGCCAACCTTGTCAAAGTATGGAAACACTCCGATGAGGCCCTCCGTTCGTACCCCGTGCCGATCTGGATTTATTCGGGATGGGGGGTCTGGTATCGTTTGCTCACCCGACCGATCGTTCCAAACGTCGAAAAGATTTCGGAAGAGGACCGGGCTTACTACGAGAAATTTCTCTTGGCGACGACGCATAACCGCTGCCGTGTCGACTTTCGGTACGACGTCGG
>JACPUH010000020.1 GCA_016192345.1 Ignavibacteriales bacterium
AACCTTCAACCTTCAACCTCGGTTCAGCGTAGAGTTCGTTTGAGCTTTTCCTTCCCGATGACGATCGATCCAATAAGCCGACAGAACAAAGAGCCAGAGGGAGTTTCCTGCAATGGCGATGGCCAATTCGTCCGGTGGTGGAGGACCGAAGATGTTTCCAATGTGGATGAGCCCCAGCACGCCGATCAATCCCCAGAACGAATAACGGCCGATCCGGTCTTTTGCTTCCGTTGACGTGAGATACAGTACGATTCCGCCGGCGAACAGTCCGATCTCCACGACCAGGGTTCCCGCCAGGGAATTCCATAAGCCCAGTCCGAACATCTGATCTCCTCCCAATCCCAACGGGAGGTCGGGACGATGGGTGATCAGGTCAAGGATCCAGTGGCTGAACACAACGAGCCCGATGACCACCGCATTTCTCCTTTCGCGCCTAAATCCATAGTACACCCCGGCAAGCAACATCGACCACCCGACGGCCCCGACAAGGCTGTGCGTAATCGGGTAGTCATAAAAGTCGAGCGGTGTGAAGGCCGTGTTTCCCGGATCGATCCTGACGTGTTCGAGGCCCAGTAAAAGAAAGAGAGGCCAGAGCAAATCGACCAATTGTGCGGCGATGAACAGTGTTCCGAGAGAGACGTTCGGGGCTGCTTTTTTTGCGGCAAGTGCGACAGCGTAGTGGCCAATGAACATACGAGCATGTTCCTTTGGATTCTTGAGGAGTCAAGCGCAAGGAGTTTCTTTGAGGCTCTTCACGGTTTTTTCTGTCCTGGTTTTTGCTTCCTTGCTTCAAGTCCCTTAACGATGACATACGCGATCAGGGCAAAGAGGAAGAATAACAGGAGCATCCACGCCGCGCTCTGAAGAGTGCCGATGATTGTCCGATAGACCTCCAGGACCCAGCGTTCAGATGTGAGCTGCAGGACCTCATTCCCCTCTCCTTTCGGAGTGATGTATTTCTCGAGATCCCACACCCGGACGCCCCCTGAGATGCCGACGACATAGATGGCGAAGGTGAGATACTTGCTCCAGGCGGCGTAGATGTCTTCAGCGACCAGCCGCTGCAGGATGCTCGCAATGGGTGTCCGGAAAATGCGGACGATGACAAAACAGGTAAGCAGGGAGATGAGGAAGTTCGCAACAAGCAGTGTGATGAACATAGTGGCCTCGCAGTTGGTTCAAAAAAAAGTCCCGATCCGTGACGCTGGTTTTCAAAGTGTGTCTGACGGGGTCACGCCCAAACGATCAAGCCTTGTTTATAGGGATTATCGAGATCCTCGTTATGCGGCAGGATGCGTATCGTGTGTCCCAGCCGGCCACTTGTTTCCATGGTGATCGTGCCGGTATACTGGATACGCGATCCGCTTTTCTTCTCCGCTGATTTCATCAGGGCGACCTTCGGAGATTCAATCTCTCCTTGTGCATTGAGCGAACCATAGCACAATTCCACTGAAACATCCGACGGTTTCAAATCGCCCAACTCGATCGATGCGCGCACGGTAATCGCATTCCCCACTTTCAGATATTCCTGCTTCTCCACAGTCACTTCGGCGATCTTGACGCTATGCCAGTGATCGCGCATGTGCGATTTCCATGAGGCAAGCTTCTTCGCCCGTTGAAGCTTGTCGGCGGTCCTGGCGGTATACCGATCGAGAGAGGGAAGATACATCTTCTCCGTGTACTCACGCACCATCCTGTTCGTGTTGAACTCCGGTCCGATGGCCCGCATGGAACCCTTCATCTTGCTGATCCATGGGCGCGGTAAATCGTCCGCACCGCGGGTATAGAACAGTGGCACGATCTCTTTTTCAAGCAGGTTGTAGAGGGCGTTCGATTCAACCTCGTCCTGTAATGTCTCGTCGGTATATCCCTCCCCCCGGCCGATGGCCCAGCCAGTGTGAACGTTGTATGCCTCATCCCACCACCCATCGAGGATGCTCAGGTTGACCGCGCCGTTCAGCGCGGCCTTCATGCCGCTCGTTCCGCTGGCCTCCAGCGGCCTGCGCGGCGTGTTCAGCCAGATGTCGACTCCCTGCACCAGGTACCGTGCAACGACCATATCGTAGTCCTCCAGGAACACCATCCGCCGCCGGGCACCGTTGGTCCGCTCAAAATGGATAATCTGGCGGATGAACTCCTTCCCGGGGTTGTCATGCGGATGGGCCTTCCCCGCAAAGATGATCTGGAGCGGACGGTCCTTGTCCGTCAGCAACTTCATCAAACGTTCGCTGTCGCGCAGAAGGAGCGCTGCGCGTTTGTAGGTCGCGAACCTGCGCGCGAACCCGATCGTGAGCGCATCGGAGTTCAACACCTCGGCTGCCTGGGAAACTTCGGAAGGAGGTGCGCCCCTCGATTCGAGTTGCGATTGCAGGCGGGTGCGTGCAAAGGCCACCAGGCGCTCGCGCCGCCGTTCATGGGTCCTCCAAAGTTCCTCATCCGGAATATGATGCACACGACTCCAGAGGGTGAGGTCCCCTCCATCCTCACGCCAGCGCGGGCCGACGTACCGGTCGAGCAATCCCGCCATGTCCCGGCTGATCCAAGAAGGGCCATGCACGCCGTTCGTGATGGAGATGATGGGGACGTTCTCCAGCGGGATGCCGGGCCAGACCGATTGCCACATCGACCGGGAAACGTGACCATGCAGCTTGCTCACGCCGTTGGCATTGCCTGCCATCTTCAGGGCGAGGATGGTCATGCAATAGGCTTCCTCGTGATTGTCGACGTTCTGTCTCCCCAGGGCGAGGAAATCGTGCTGGTTCAGGCCGAGTTCGCCATGGTAGGTGGAGAAATATTTCACCATGAGGTCTGGACTGAAAAAATCGTTTCCTGCGGGGACGGGTGTGTGCGTTGTGAACGCGATGCCCGCGCCCGCGGCCTCCCGCGCTTCGGCGAACGAGACACCCTGGTCGTGCATCAGGTCGCGGCACCGTTCAAGACTCAGGAAGGCGGAGTGGCCTTCGTTGAGATGATATACCGACGGTCGAAAGCCGAGTGTCTTCAATGCGCGGTAGCCGCCGATGCCGAGAATGATCTCTTGCTGTATTCTCATCTCACGATCCCCGCCGTACAACTGTGCGGTGATGGTTCTGTCGCTGCCTGAGTTTTTGGGGATATTGGTGTCGAGCAGGTACAGGGGGACGCGACCGACCTGAACACACCAGATTTGAGCGTTCACCGCGCGGCCGGGGAGGTCGACGCTGACCGTCATCGGGTTCCCTTTTTTGTCAAGCTCCAGGTGAATGGGCAGGGTGTAGAAGTCGTTCTCGGGATTTCGTTCCTGTTGCCAGCCGTCGGCATTGAGATATTGCCGGAAGTACCCCTGTTGGTATAGCAACCCGACGCCGACCAGCGGCAACCCCAAATCGCTGGCCGATTTCAGATGGTCGCCCGACAGAATACCGAGTCCCCCCGAATAATTCTGCAAACACTCGGTCAATCCGAATTCCGCCGAGAAGTACGCGATCTGTTTCCCCTCGACGCTGTTATACGTTTTCTGAAACCAGGTCGATGAAGATTCCATATACGACTTGAACTGTTGTGCGGCGCGCTCGATCTGAGCAAGGAATGCGTCATCCCGGGACGCGCTGTTGAGGCGCTCTTGCCGCACCATTCCGAGCATTTGGACCGGGTTATGCTGCGTTTTTTCCCAGAGATCAGGCTCAAGGCGAATGAAGAGTTCGATCAACTCATGGTCCCAAGCCCAGACGATGTTATGCGCCAGTGTGTGAAGAAATTCAAGTTCCTTGGGAAGCGAGGGAGCAACGGTATAGGAGACAATGGGGCGCGTCATAGTGATGTTCCTTGAGGATGTCCGGTGAGGCTTGGGTTCTCTGCAGGATGAACGGGGAAACGCCGCGGCTCATCGGACCGCTGTGAAGCGAAGAGGGGGAAACGGAAGCCTTGGTTCATGCCAGGACTCGCTTTGAAAAGCGTAGGGTGCGTCGGGGAAGATCCCGGAGAACGGTGCAACGGTCTTGCTTTGAATGGTAGGACCGATTCAAAGCCTGTTGTGAGGGTAAGAAAGATTCAGCTAAAAAACCAGAACGGGGTGAGCGAAGGTCCGGTGTGGATCCCGGTCAATCGTCTCGTATTTTCCAAGAGTAAAACCGCAACGGTTGGGGAGAAGTTTCAACGGTTACAAAGAAAAGGTTCCCACTCCATAGTTGCTTCTCTTCCCTTTGCGCTCCTTGCGCCTCCTCTGCGTTCTTTGTAGTAAAGAAAAAACAGTGCCAAGACCTTCTCAACTTTGGGAATCTGCACCGGGAAAAGTGCGTTCATTGTTCTTTCGATGAGACCAGTAGTAATACGCGGGAATCCCGGAAGCGATCATCACTGTCCCGATCAGCGCGTCCCCCGGGCTTTCGATGACGGCCAGGACGACCAGGAGAAGGGCAAAGAGGATGAAGATGATGGCGGTTGAGGGATACCCCCAGGCGCTATACGGACGCGGCACATCGGGCATCCGCTTGCGGAGAAGAATAACGCCGTAACATGCCATCGCGTAAAATATCCATGAGGCGAACACCACGTAGGTGAAGAGCTGTTCGTACGAACCGGTCAGGACGAGCACCGATGCCCAGACCCCCTGGCCGATCAGCGAAGGGATCGGGGTCTTGAACCGTGGATGCACTTTTCCGAAGGACCGAAAGAACAAGCCCTCCTTCGCCATCGCATAGTAGATCCGCGCGCCGGTGATGACGTAGCCGTTGTTCGCTCCGAACGTCGAGAGGACTACCGCGCCGGCGACGAACGCGGCTCCGGCCGACCCGAGCACCGCGGCCGCGGCATCCGACGCCACGAGCTGGGAAGAGGCCATCGCCTCGATCGGAAGAACCGCCAGGTAACCGAGGTTCGCAAGCACGTACATGACGATCACGATCAGCGTCGCGATGATCAACGAACGATGGATGTTGGTCTGAGGATCCCGGACTTCTCCCGCGATAAACGTGACCTCGATCCATCCATCATAGGCCCAGAGTACGGCGATCATGGCAAGGACCATCGGTCCTGCAAGCGAGGTCAGCGGCATGGCCGGAAGAGAGGAAGAGAGGATTGAGGTCTCACCGCCGGTGAGGAAGAGGCAGAGAAGGATCAACACCCCCAGGGCGGCGATCTTGAGGAGGGTGAACCCGTTCTGAACGATGGCTCCGAGCTTTACGCCGAAACAGTTCATCACGGTCAGCACCGCGATGGAGGCGATCGCGATGATCTTGATCTCCATCCCGCTCAGCGGAAAGAAATAGCCGAGGTAGGTTGCAAACGCCACGGCGATGGCGGAGATCGCCGCGCTGATGATCACCACGAACGCCGACCAGCCGTAGAGAAAACCCCACAGAGGGCCGTAGATCTCCGCGAGGAAGACGTATTGTCCCCCGGCGCGCGGCATCATCCCACCGAGCTCGGCGATCGTCACCGCCCCGAACAGGCTGATGATCCCCCCTACAATCCATACCGCCATCATGAGCGGGCCGGAAGGAAGGTGACCGGCAACGGCGGCGGGGACAATGAAGATCGCGGAGGCGATGATGCTCCCTACGTTGATCATGGTCGAATCGAAGAGCGTAAGCTCGCGGCGGAGATCCGAACCCGATGGGTCGATCGGCATAGGGTGATGTCTCGTGCGATGTGGGGAAAAAGGGGAGTGGGGCATTCAGGCTTTATCCAGGGCCTGCCGGTACGCCTTCTTCAGGAGGGATTGGAAATGATGCACGCCGTTTTCACACTCCACCGAGAAACGTCCCTTGTTGTAGGCCCTCGACTCCAAGCCGCGCTGGACGTGCTCGCAGATCTCCATGTCCTCCTTCTGAACAGTATCGCTGTACGCGACATCTTCCTCGATCATCTTGAGGGCCCCTTCCGAAGAAATGTCATCGTAGTAATAATCGAACCGGACAAGGCACTGGTTATGAGCAACCGGGATCACGGTGTTGGTCTGGAGCCGGCCGGGGAGGATGTTGAGCATGAAGTTCGGCCAGATGAAGAAGTAATAGGCCGGGTCAGCGGAGGAGCCGTAGAGGTTGTTCCCTTGCTGAATCGGACTGTGTTGGAGCGAATGCCATTCGAACGTTTCCGTCACATAGTTCCGGTAGTCAAGCAGGTTGCAGAGCTCGGGGTGGACGTAGGGAAGGTGATATCCCTCGAGGTAATTATCGACATAGACCTTCCAGTTGGCATGGACTTCATACATGATTCGCCGGGCGAACTTCTTTGTAGAGAGGGCAAGGGGAGAGATCCGTTCCTTAATCCCCCCGAACAACGGGGCGAGCGGTTGCACGTTCTCTGCAAGATTGACGAACAGCATCCTCTCCCATGCATCGAGCCGTACCGGGACGAGGCCGTAATCCTTCTTATCGAACAACTCCGTCCGGTCGAAACGGGGAGTGCCGCGCAGACTGCCGTCGAGCAGGTACGTCCAGCCATGGTACTTGCACTGGAGGACCTTGGTGTTGCAATCGTGCAGAGCGATGGGGCCGCCCCGGTGGCGGCAGACGTTATAGAATGCGCCGAGTTGTCGCTCCTGGTCGCGCACAGCGATGATCGGATTTCCCGCCACGGTGGAGACCGACTGGTCGCCGGGTTGTTCCACCCCGGAAGCCGGGCCGATATGCTGCCACGTTTGCGAGAAGATCGCTTCCTTGTCGAACTCATGAAAGATCGGGTCGACGTACCAACTCGAAGGAATCGTCTCCGATCGCTCGAGCGGCTGAATGTCGAGTTCCTCGGGGACAAGTGCAGGGAGAGTGAAGTGGGGGGTCATGGATTTACTGCCTGGCGTCCTTTGCGGTTTTTCTTTTTCAACAATCCGTTAAAACGAGACGCCCACCGGCGTGCTGATGCGGAGGACCGATTCCTGCTGGAATCGCCTTTTGTACACTGATCGGATTGTATCAATGGCAGCGTCCAGACTGTCCGATGGGTGATGTAACAGAAGAACGATGCGGGAAGGTTCTTTATACAGCTTGCCGGTCGCTCCCAGGTATTGCCCGTACGCGTCGATCACGGTCAGTCCGTCCTTGAAGCGGGGAGTGATCTCCCGGTCCAGGAAATCCTTCCACTCGGTTGATGCAACCGTATCGCCGTTTGGTTTCTGCAGACCGAAGATCAACTCGGTTTTGATGGTGATATCCTCGAACGCCCGCAACCGCTCGCTGGGGGGAAGCTCCGTCTTTGTTGTGCCGCACGCAGAGAGAAGGAACAGGGAAATAAACGGGAATAAAAACCGGACCATGGGAATCGTTTCTCTCATCGGTTGTGACGCAGGTTGATGTCAGGCGTCCCCCGCCGGCAAAGCATTATGGGGTTGCCGATGTATCGGGTTGCATCAGGTTGTCCCGCTCCGTCTCCACCCAATCGCAGAGCAGATCGATTTCCTCTTGCGACATTTTTGCTCCCGGATGCATGATCAGGTAGGGAGGATAGGGCATCTTTTCATCCAGCACTTCCTGGCACATCATGTCGAGTTTGGCGATGGCGCGCGATGCACTGTATTGACCCCAGGCGGATAAATTGAGATGGGACCGTCCTTCCTGGACGTCACGCGCCAGGAACCAGGACACGGGTGCAACGTAACTGTACCAGGGCCACCGTGTATTGTGGGTGTGGCAATCCGTGCACGACCGGTCGATGATGGCGCGGATCTCGGGAGGCGTGTTGACCAACGCATAGAGGGTTTTGGATTCATCAACGGGGGGATTGGACCGTTCCGGCTGGACCGCCTGCATACCGAGGAAAACGACCGCCAGAATGATTCCTATCCACTTCAACGCTTTCTTCATAGGTTCTCCAGACAAGATGAAGGTGTGACCCTCGAGGCGTTCCTAAGATCGATAATTCTTCAACCTTTCGCCACAGGAAAATGGGGATTTGGAGATTGGTATTTGGGATTTACAGCGGTTGGTTCCCGGTCGGGATCAGTCGAAGACCTTGCTTTTCCCCTGCCAATCGATCCGCCGCACCCTCACACTGGAAATGCCTCCGTTCTCCAGCAGCCATAGGTCTCCGTTGGGGGCCACAAGTCCGCCGCTTGGTGTCCAGCCGGGTTGTGCGCGAACCGCCGTTTCGATGCTGCCGTCCAGGCTGATCTTCCGGACGACGCGATCCGAACAGACTGCAGCGTACACATTACCGGAGGTATCGGTCCACAATCCCATGATCGCGTGGATGTCCGCGGTGAGGAGAAAAGATCGCCGCCGGTTTGCGAGGTTCCGGACAACGGTTTGCACGGTCCCATCCGGTGTGATGCGGATAAGGTCATGCAAGTCCACAAGATGGAGGGTCCCTTCAGAGGTGACCGTCATCCAACGGACGTTGGTGAAATTTGCCGTGGCGAGAGTATGCACCTCGCCGTCCGGAGATCGCTTCCGGATGATCGTCGGTTCTCCCCGATCGGCCCAATACATTGCTCCGGACCGGTCGTGTACGAAATGGAAATCGTCATAATCGTCGCGGAAACCTTTTCGGGCCGGAATGAGATCGATCAATGTACCGTCCGATCCCAGCCTCCAGACCCTGTGTCCCCATTGCCGGCTGACGTCCCCTTCATACCAAAGATGTTCCCCGTACAGGTTGCCCTTCTCATCGATGGAGAGTTCGTGCGTGTGGACGTTCCTGACTACGATGCTCTTCGCTCCGTTTGGTGCGATCCTCCAGACATGCTTCAGGTCGGTGTAATAGACATTGCTTTTGCTGTCCATGACGATTCCCACACCCGGATGCGAAAGGGAGGAGGTGGTCGAGAGGAGATTCAGGGAGAACAGGAGGACGAAGTGAGAAAACGGATGAGCGGATTTCATACGGGGTCCCATTTGGTTTTCGGTATGATACCGCTGGAGAAAAAATGGTTTGAAAGGAAGGTAAACCATGGGTCCGGGTATTATGACTTTTTCCTGGCGCGCCCCTTTCCCGGCCATCGAGATTTGATCTCTTTGACGGCGGCCGCAGCGATATCGCTTGCCAGATGCTCCGTGTTGAGGAGGTAACGCACTTTCTCAAGAGTGTCGATCCCCGATTTTCTTAAGGTAAGCAGGATTTCCTTTTCTGCCATCGTTATCGATTCAAGGTCCTTGGAGGGAATTCCCGTCAGCAGCCATTGAATATCACAGCCGAGATGGATTAACCGCGTATACATCTTGTTTCCCGGCTGCGAGGCCGCGGAGAGATATCGATCCAGGTGTTGTGTCGTTACCCCAAGTGCATCGGCAAATTGTTTCTTCCAGCCGTGGTCAGTTCCGAATTTTGACTGGCCGAATTCCTTCAACCGATTTGCTATGGCGTTGTTTTTCAACATAAACAAATTTGTGTTCTTTTATCTTGATTGAAGACTAAATTTTGTTTAATTTTAGCCTGTCAACTTGTGGACAGATGATATGAAAAACTTACGCGAGAGACAAGGCAGCAAACCGTTGCATATCCGGGTGCAAATAATGATGCTGGAGAAGGGGATCAACAGGAAATTGATTATGGAACGACTTCAGCTATCCAAGAGTTTGTTGAGCAAAGCTTTAAATGGGAAGCGAAAGGCTGCTTTGGAAAGGGTTGCACGATTTGTCCGGTCGCAGAGAAGGTGAACATGAGCCGGCCGTGATGCGGCATGGAAGCGTTGCCGAAGGGAAACCGAGAATGGACAATGGTGAGTTCAGAAGGGAAAGGGTGGGGACGATACTTCTTGCCGAGGATGACGAGAGCATGCGCGGCCTTGTCCAGTTGGTCCTGGAGGCGGAAGGCTTCACGGTTCTTGCGACGACAAACGGCTCGGAGGCGCTGGAAGCCTACAGGAAATCAGGGGATTCCATACACATTGTGATTTCCGATGTCGGGATGCCGGGACTAAGCGGCGTGGATCTTTTTCGGGAACTCGCTCTTCTCAATCCAATTGTAAAAATGATTCTCATAAGCGGGCATCTTGATTCTCTGTCGTTGGGTCAACTTCGAAAAGCCGGTCTGAAACATTTTATTCAAAAGCCCTTCAGTCCCGATCAGTTCCTTCAGGCTGTTGATGAAGTTCTTGCCGAACCATAGGAACCGCGGGGTGATTGACCCACGCATTTCTCCAAAGCTTTTCCCCGCCCGATTGTTACACCCGGACTCAATGGAATTTAGCTGGCCAGTATGAAGCCGGAGAAAGGAGGGGGTAATTGACATGCCGTCCAGGCTGAAGGAGACAATACTAACGAGTATCCAGGATAATGTCCCTTTCGCAATGCAGTAGCCCATCCTTTCCCTTGCGGATCTTCATGACATAGGAAAACCTTCCATCCCGCGAAGGGCGTTCCCTGCCGGCGGGAGAAAGAAACGGGTCACCTTCGAAAAGAAAATCGTCCAACCACCGCGCAGCTCCGTTGTCCGGGACGATCACGAGATGGATATGCGCAGGGTTGCGACCCCTGGGGTAGGAGCCGGGTTTGATCGTGCGGATCTCATACCGCCCATCCTTATCCGTCCTGAACCAGCCGTTGATCCTCGGACGTTGCCAGCTTCCGTCATCGCTGTTATACACCCCCGTCGCATCCGTCTGATAAACATAAAGAAGCACGCCCGGCGCCGGTGTTTTGCCATCGCGGGAATAGAATACCCCGTTCACGATCAACTGTTCACCCGGTTCTTTTTGGGAGACCAGGGTGACGGACGACGTGATGGTCTTCGGCCGTTCGGGAAGAGGAGGGGTTTCCTGGGCAAGGATTTTGCCGGCAACGACCAACGGCAAGAGTATTGTGGAAAGAAATAAAGTTTGAAGGTTCATGAGCTCCGCTCCGGAGAGATCTTATGGTTTCATGACCTGCTCGCGTCCGTCTTTACTGACCACCTTCAGGAAGCTTCCAGTATCCCGCGCGTAGATCTGCACTCCTCCTTTTTCAGAGTCATCCGAAAGACCGAGCGCTGAGCCATTCTCTGCCGCAGTCAGTTTTACAACAGGACCGCTCTTCGGATCGGTCAGGCGCAAAAGGACTGTTTCGGGGTAATCCTTTCCATCCACCCTGGTCGGGGGGTGCACCGAGATGCTGGCACGGATTCGGCCGGCCGCGTCCACGATCTCGAGTGCGCGCCCGCGTAGAATTTGCCCAGAACTACCAGCGGTCGCCGGCCGCACATACGCGAGGATAACCATCATAATGATCAGATTAAGAAGCGTAAGAGCGATTGCTGTTCGTTGCAGTTTCATGATGTCTCCTCCTTGGTTGGTGTCATGGGTCATTACTCTGCTTTTTTCCCACTAATCTGCACGAATCTTCACAAATGAAATCCTAATGTTTACTGAGTTCCGTTTAAGACACCAATAATTTGTGGAGATTAGCGAAGATTCCCAGCCCGACTGCTGACGTAGTCAGGCTGGCGGGGTGGATCCCTCTTTCACTGCCCTGCGGTGATTGCGGGACTGTTCGCGCCGATCAGAAGATGGATTGTCACCTCGCTCCCGACCATCGTTGAGCCGGAAGGCCCGACGTTGAAATCGAACCGGTTGAGCGTAAAAGTCGATTCAAAGCCGGCAATATGGCCGACAGTTTGGTTTGCAAAATGCACCCCCAGGACCTTGACCGGTATGGTGATGCGTTTTGTTCTTCCTTTGATGGTGATATCCCCCTCCACCATCACCATGTTGTTTTCCGCTGCACTGCTGTTGACGCTTCGAAATGTCATGGTAGGGTGTCGGCCAACGTCGAAGTAATCGTCCGAACGGAGCGCACCGTCCCTCCCTTCGTTGCGGCTGTCGACGCTTGCTGTCTGGATTGTAAAGTCGACTTTTGTCGCCCCTCTATCCTTCGGGTTAAAATACACCGTTCCTCTGAAGTCGCGGAAGCGCCCCTCCTCCTTCACGACAAGCCACTTATAGATGGAGAATCCGACGTTGCTGTCCTCCTGCCGCACCTGAAACTCTCTTCCATCAGTTTGCCCGGAGGCGAAAGGAGCCACGACCATGAGTGCGCTGATAACGCCCAGGAGAACAGATCGAAAGGATTGATGGGATGTCATAGGTGCCTCCTCCATGGTTATAGGATATCGAAGCGACGTGGTGCAGAACCGTGTCACAAGCTATGATACCGGTGGAGGGGAGAGGGTTTGAATGGGGGGGAGAATATGCACCGCAGAGGCGCAAAGGGCGCAGAGGAACGCGTAAAAATTAGGACGCTGAAAAAACGGAGAAAGCGGATAAATGCGGATGGATGGTAAAAGAGGTTTTTGTTCTTAATCCGCTTTTCCCTTCTTGATCCGGTTTTTCCCGCGTCCCCATGATTTGCTCTGAGTTCTCCGTGGCTCTGCGGTGCCGGCTTTTAGAGAGGATTCAAAATTTGGGGCGGTTCATCGTAAAGACTTTGCCGATGGTCGCATACTCATTGTCGCCGAGGCGCGCAACAGGCTTCGAGAGGAGCGGATCAACGAGGCCGTTTGGGCGCAGGATACCTTCGCGCAGATGGAAGCGGATGACTTCCGCGAGTACGAGCGTGGAGGATGTCCCTTGGACCGGGATGATCTGCGTGACCTTCGCCTCCATGGCGGCTGGTGCATCGGCAACGCGGGGCGGTTTGACGTCGACAGATGGTTGTGAAGGGAGTTGGAGAATCTCAAACTCGTTGATCTCCGATGGCCAATCTCCCGATGTAATGTTCATCGCTTCAGCCAGCTCTTCGCTGACGATATTGATCACAAACTCACCGGTCTCCTCGATATTTCTCAAGGTATCTTTCGGCAGCGCCCCTTTCCGCCCGATCGCCAGCATCACGATGAGCGGCTTCGTGGCGATGGCGTTGAAGAAGGAAAAGGGGGCGAGGTTTACCCTACCCCGGGTGTCAATGGAGGAAACCCATGCAATGGGGCGTGGTGCAACGAGGCTCTGAAAAAGTTTGTAAGCGCTCGCCGGTTCCATCTCGGATGGACTCAGCGAAAGCGGCTCCTTGTTGTTCATCGCATTACGTAGTATTGACCGGGTGGTGAGTGAGGGTTCCGGTTGCAGAGTGACGCTCAGGAAAGATTAAAAGGTGAGGTTCGTTCGCTCTTTCCTGTTTCAAAATACAATCTTTTTTTGCGATGTCAAGTTGCCCCGCAAAAATCTTTCTCCTGAATTGAGACATCTGCGTCGATGTGGGACAACCGTCGCGGGACTTGAGTTACCTCTCCATTTGTTATCTAATGGAACGCCATGATCCTCTACCGGTGTGCGGTTTGGTGTTGTTATTTTCAACACTTCCTTGGTGTGCGCGGTTAGTAAACAGCCTTGCTCTTCGATGTCACGATGTAAAGCAGGACTCCAAGCAGTCCCACGGCGCAGGCGACCAGGAAAGGGAGTTCAACCGAATATTGCCAGAGGAAACCACCGAGAGCGCCGGCAGGAACGACGAGTAGATTCCTGATCGTATAGTAAATCCCCACGGATCGGCCCATCCTTGCCGGGTCCGCAAGGTCGGTAATCAAGGACTTGCGTGCCGGCTCGCCGAACTCTTTCAAACCACCGATGAGAAACGCGAGGATCAACAACGACATTGAGTCGGCAAAATAGATCGCCAGGGGAAAAACCGCGAAGGCGATGAAGGTCAGTGTTATCGGCAACTGTCGCCCCTGGAAGTCTGCCAACTTTCCTGCGGGAAGATACAGCGCGATGGAGATCATTTGTTGAAAGGCGTAGACCATGCCGAATACTCCGGGCGAAAAGCCTTGTACCGTAACGACATACAGCGCAATAAACGCCCCGGCAATGCCCTCCCCGATCCGGACGAAACATTCGGCGAGCAAAAGTCTCTTCAACCCCCCCGGCATGTGCTTGAAAATTTCCCGGGCTGAAGTTTCGTGGAACTCCGCTTTCCCTATGCTCCGCTCTTGATAACCGCGTTGCTGGATGACGATTGCCGCGGCCGCGATCAAGAGGGTCATTCCCAACGCCGTGCGCACTCCAGATACTACTCCCACGGCTCCGATAAGCAATCCGCCAAGAGGCGCTGCGATGATGCGCGGAACCCTGACGAGCATGGACTGCACGCTGAAGGCAGTCCCTCTTTTTCCTGCAGGCAGGGCCTCGCCAATGACTGCAAACGTTGTCGGGAAGGCTCCGGCTTTCCAGGCCATCACAAGGAAAATTCCAACGAACACGACTCCCCAATGTGCGGCCAGGGCCATCACGGCATAGCCGCTCATCGCAAGGAGTGTGAAGAGCATCAAGGCCCGCTTCCGGCCGAAACGGTCGTTGATCCAGCCGCCGGGATACTGGTAGATCCCGTCAAGGAAATCCCTGAAGGAAAAAGCCAACCCGACCACGAATCCGCTCGCCCCTAGGGCAGAAAGGTAGAGGGGGAGATACGCCATCCACAACTCTTCACCGAGCCCGAGACCAAAGAGACTCCCCCCCAGGACCGCGACATTGCGGTTTATGCTCAGACCGTTGGCAGTTATCTTGAGGAGGTTTTTCATGAAATAAAAAAACGTGCGACGCACCGGATGATGCGTCGCACGGGGTGGTTCTTCAAAGATTGTCTTATGAAAGGCTGATCAGTATACTTTCACACCCGGGGTCATTCCTTCAATATTCCATGCTGTCGAAGGAAGGCGCGGATACCGGTAAAAATTCTGTGCATTTCCTCTCCTGTAAACCCGCCGTGCCGTCCTCCGGGGATGGTGATGAACTCGTTCGGGACCCCTGCTTTGTTCAATGCTTCATGCAGACGGACCGCGTGGGTGTAGGGGACGAGCTGGTCGTTATCGCCGTGCACGGTGAAGATGGGGGGAAGTCCCTTGCGGACATACTGGATCGGGGAGAGCCGTTTTGCCAACTCATCGCGGTTCGGGAGACTGCCGAACCAGGAGAGGGCATACCGCTGCATATTCGGGCCGGCGAACAGATCGTTGACATCCGTGATGCCGAACCAGTTGATAATGGCTGCCACCTTCGGCTGACCGCTGAATGTGTCCCAGTCAGGAACATTGTCGAATCCGGCTGCCGCGGTCAGCATGCCGGTCGTGAGCGCCAGATGGCCCCCTGCCGATCCCCCCGTGACGACAACTTTCGTTGTGTCGAAGCCGTACGTCTTCGCATTGAGAAAAACCCAGCGGAGCGCGAGGCGGCAATCCTCCACTGCGGCGGGTGCCAGCGAGACTTTGGCGAGCCGGTACTCAACGTTCACGACGGCGAAACCCATCTCAAGGTAGGGGAGAAGGGAAAGGATGGAGGATTCCTTGCTCCCGACAACCCAGCCTCCGCCATGAATGAAGATGAGGGTCGGGACGGGGACCGCAGGGTTCCGCGTTGCATACACATCGAGCTTGCACTCGAAATTGTTCGCGACCGAATAGGTGATGTTGGGAATGACGCGGTACTGGCTGCTGAGATCGATGGACCACGCCGCTGTTTCCGAAAGCTGCGCGACGGAAACGGCTGAGAACAGCATCCAGAGAAAGGCATAAACTGCAAAACGGGACATGGATAAACGGGATGTGATCATGGGAACTCCTTTTGGTTTGTCATTGATGGCCGGAAGATCGCCGTAAGGGGGGTGGATCGTTCTTCTCCTCATTCATAGAGTTCACTTGCATCGGCGGCCGCAATCTCGACGAGGAAATCCGAAATCGCCTTGGTGACCACCTCCAGGTATTTCTTCCCTTTCTCCGGTGTCCCCTTTTTTGGGTTTCCTACGCCCGTGTCTTTTGTGACGGCCGTCCACGCACGCGGAGTCCAGGCCCACCGTTCACGCAGTCCCTTGATCTTGAACCGTCGCGCCCCTCCATCGCCCGCATCGGTCAAAGGCAGGACGAGATCCGGAGCGATATGCAACATCACGCTCGTCTCCATTTCCCCTGCGTGGTCGTCCCGCTCTTCAAAATAAGCCTTCTGGTCGATGATCTGCCACCAATTGATGGTGCAGAACAGCAGGTCGGAGAATTGCGGCTGCAGTTCACGGATCATCTGCTTGAAGTCGTTCCCGCCATGGCTGTTGAGGATGACAAGTTTGCGGATGTTCTGCCGGTGCAGGGAATCCGCCACATCGTGCAACAAAGCTGCCTGCGTGCTCGGGTTCATGTTGATGGTGAGCCGGAGATCGAGTTGCCCGGTATTGACACCGTACGGAACGGTGGGAAGCACGACCACTTTTGCCCCCGCTCCCCAGGCAAGCCGGGCCGATTCAACAGCAACGTGGTCCGATTCAAACACGTCGGTTGCATACGGGAGGTGATAATTATGAGGCTCGGTTGCTCCCCAGGGAAGGATCGCGACTTCATACGAAGTGTCTTTGACTGTTTTCCAGGGTGTCTCGGCAAGGATATACGGGCGTGAAGGCATGGAATGTTTTTCGGGATGTGAAATGGATTGAGGTGCGACAGGTGGGAATGTAAAGGAATTCTCCTTGCGGAGCAAACGGTGGGGGGCCGGAGGCGTATAACTAAAACGTGCGTCAGCACGTTACTTCTTAGAACTGTGTTATACAGACCGGAGTTGCGAAAGCAACTGTCAATATGGTTTGAAAAATCAGAATTGGTGTAATTCGTGGCTGACAAAAAGAGTTTTTCAGCAACGTGCTAAGGGTCGCGAAGCGGTTTCAGGAAATGGAAAAGCCGGAGGGTTTCCGTGAATCCGTAGGGCCTGATGAAGGCCTGACAGGTTTCACTTCGTCTATCTCGCGAAAACCTGTCAGGTCTTTCCCGGGCCGTTATTGCCACACCCTCCACCACTCCTTGAAATCGAGGTGGAGATGGCGTTGCCAGGCGGCGATCATCCGGGCGTTGCCGTCCAGAACACCTTCCCGCGTTACACCTTCCGGTTCGGAAACGAGCGCAACAAGCCGGTCGTACACTTTTCCGCGGTCTGCCAAGCCCGCACGGAACACCAGGATCCAGAGCGTCATGGCATCAGCCGCGCGGGCCTCGGTCATCACGGTTGACAGGGCGGAAGATCCCCCATCTTCGAAATCGAATTGCTCCAGAGCTTTACGCAATTTCTCCGGCGTATCCTCCTCGAACGGCGTGCCGGGGCCTCGGCCCGGGCGGGTGATGCACATGGCCCCGGATGGGACGATCGATTCGCGCCCGCCGTGCTCCAGTGCCACCCAACCGGATGTTACATGGAGTACGCTTGCTCCTTCTTCATCCACCGTCAGGAGGTATTCGCATCCGAGGTCGATCGCCGTGGCCGAGGGGGTCTCGACGAAGAAGAGACGCGGCGGCGCCCAGATGCGCGCATGGATCGTTCCCTGTTCGAGGGCCAGACGATGGTTGGTCATCTTTGCTTCAAGCAGGCGAAGTCGGGAGTTCGGCTCCACGTTGACCTGACCAATCGCACCGACCGTGATCTTGGCCCGGGAACCATCGTCCGTGACCAACTGCTCGCCGACCCGGATCGTTCCCGTATTTTCGAGAGCCTCGGAATCGATGCGTGGGGTTCCCTCCAGGCGGGCCACCTGCCAGGCAGGTGTCGAAGATTTGCTGGCGAACCAGAAGCATCCCAGCCCGACAACCAAAGCCGCCGCCGCTGCAAAAGAGCGCTTGATCCGGAGGGATGATCCCATGCTCTTCACCACTTCTGTAGAGAGATTCGTGTTTGCCGATCGCGGGGGTTCCCATCGTGTTGAGAAGGGTCCGGCAAGGATCTTCTGAGGTCCCAACCGGGCATCGATTCCCTCCCACAAATCACGCGGGGGATCGATGGAGACAGGCAACGCGGATGCTTTGTCCAGCACGGATCGAAGCGCCGCCAATTCCTGTCGGCATGCCGCGCAATCCTTGAGATGGAGCTCGACGGATTTCTGTTGCCCGAGAGGCAATGTCCCGTCAAGAATGTCGTTCAACAGCAGTTGTACTTCGGTGCAGTTCATGGTTCCAATGCCTCCCGCAGGAGCTTTCGGGCGCGGTGGAGTTGTGCTTTGCACGTTCCCACGGCAGTCCCCATCTGCTCCGCGATTTCCTCATGTTTATATCCCTCGATATCATGCAGGACGAATACCAGCCTGGCCTGCGACGGAAGTTTTTCAATTGCCTCCTCCAAGTCAAGAGTCGTCCCCGGTTCCGGCGTTCCTGAAGAGCGATCGTACGGTTCAAGGTCGTCTGTTGTCATGACGCGCGCGGTCCGTCGGGTCCCGGAACGGTAATCGGACAGTACGACGTTCACCGCCAGCCTGTGGAGCCAGGACGAAAATGCGCTCTCCCCGCGGAAGGACCCGATCATTTCCCAGGTCCTGACGAACACGTCCTGCGTCAGCTCCTCGGCGCGTGACCGGTTGCCGCAGGTCCGAACACAGAGAGCATAGACGCGCCCCACATGGTCGCGGTAGAGCTGTTCGAACGCAGAGCGGTCCCCCTGCTGTGCGCGGCGCACGGCCTCACTCAAAAACGCGGTGCTCTGATGCTTTGCCTCCAGGACAACCTCCGGTGCGGCGACTTGGGCGAACATACGTTCCGGTACCTTTCGTGAAGTATGATACCGGATGGGGCAAGATGGTTTGAAATTCTCAGAAATGAAACAGGGTGAAGGTCGAGGGCAAGGTCTGTCCCGGACTTAACGGCAATCCGGGGGTGGGAGACCAGAAGTAGAGGAAGCTTGGGGTTAGGTTGAGGGATCCTGGGGAATTGGTCCTGCTCGCTGCAAAAAGAACCCAACTCCGTTGCTCCGGAGTCGGGTCCCTTCCAGGCTATTGCTGTTCTTCCTTGACCAGACCGATCATATGCCCTTCGGGATCTGAAAAGAGGGCGAAGGTGACCATGCCGGGGATGACGGTCGTGGGCATTACGACCTTTCCTCCCAACGCCGTCACTTTTTTCAGATGCTCATCGGGGTCCTTGACCTGAACGTAAAACGTGACATAGCCGGACTGGCCGGGTTGGGCAGCGCCGATGCCTCCTCCGATGCCTCCTTGCTCCGCCGTCACCAAGCCGTACTGGATCGGATTGTTGGCGTCGATCTTCCAATCGAAGAGTTTGCTGTAGAAATCATGCAGCTTCTTTCCATCCTTGCCAATGACCTCAAAATGCACAACGGGTGCGCCCATGCGTTACCTCCTTGTATGAATGTGGTGATATTGTTGTCTTCAAGGAAATTCCATTCAGCAACGATCAAGAGGCTGAGGTCTGTGCGCTCTCCGGACCTTTGCCGTACTTTTGCGTCGCATACCCGACGATCAAACCGACGATGCTGCCGGGGATCATGATCTCGATCCAGTAGTGGTTCCCTGATGCGTCCGGCATCGCGGCAATCAGGAATGCCAGGACCAGTCCGATCAGGAAGCCGAAGATCAATCCTTTCTGGAGCGATTGGACCTTCTTCGCATAGTACCCGATGATGATGCCGCCGATGAGCCCCTTGATAGTCGACCCGATCACGATCTCCATGATCATGGGGGCAGCATCGGGTGTGAAGAGTGCGGTGAGGCCGTCGAAGACCCCTAAAATACCGCCGATGATCAAGCCGATGATTGGTTTTGACATGCGAACTCCTTTCAATTAAAAATTAAAAACTAAAAATGAAAAATGCGGGGATTCATTGCCCCCGGGATGAATTGGATTAGAGTTTAAACTCTGACGCACGAAATGTTCTCCGGTGAACAAACCCGATGATGATGCCGGCAATTCCCCAGATAACGGTTACCCAGAGCGCCGGAGCCATCATGACAAGAAACGAGGTTTGGATCATGGCGTAGGCATGCAATCCCATCGGGACGGAGACAAAGAGGGCCATGACGACGCCGGCCTTCAGCCCCTCGCGCCACCATGGTCCTCCCCGGAAGAGGATCTGGTAGAGGAAGGCCATCAGGAACGCGGTGATCAGCAGTGCGAGAAGGTGGTATTGAACCAACGGTGCCGGTCGTAAGTTCTCGTACCGATCCGGTGGTCCATCCGGGAAGAACACGGGAAAGAGGGCCGCGTTGACCACGATCAGGTAGATGAAGGCTGCGAGTGTCGCGAGCAGGAGCAGTTTATAGTTCAATGCGCTTCCTCCCTGTGAACATGATATCAGGCAATTTCGAGATAGATCTCAAACATGACCTCTCCGTTTTCCATCGTAACATGCTGGTGCCCGCCGGAAACGCCGGCCATGATCTTGTTCGTTCCCATATACTGAATCAGTGCCCCGTACGCCGCAGGGATCGATTCCGCAGGATTGCCGCCGACTTTTGTATGCAGATACTCTCCCTGCTTCATCCTGTAGATGAAATACGGGGGTTCAACCGCCACCGGTTGTTTCACCACCACTCCCTGAAAGCTCCGCAATTCCTCCGGCTTTTTCTGTGAAGGGTCGTCAAAGTACACGCCGAACACGTTGTAGGGAGGGAACGGGATATTGTTCTTTCGAAGATACGATTCCACCTCCGTAACGTACTCCTTCACGTTTTCGTACGGTCCGAAGAATTCCCTGCACACGGTTACGATTTCCTGATGAAGGGTGATACGTTCCACGGCCGGTGCAGTGCTCATCAAGAGGTCCTTTTGATGGAAGGGTGTTCCGTTCTAAAACCGGTAATACCAGATTTTTCCTTGAGACGACGAAAGAAATATTTCATTCGCGGATACAAACTTGCTTGAATAGATGATATCCTCGTATCCATGGTACGTTAAGGTGCATGCACCCGTAGTTAGGTTCCAAAGTTTAAATGTTTGATCATACGACCCACTGATGATATAACTGTTGTCTGCGGAAAAGGAAATGCCATATCCGGATTTTTCATGCCCTTGCAGGAGGGCTTTCCGTTTCAATGTTTTTGCATCCCATACCTCGATGTTCTTCCCACAAAATGCCGCCAGAAGCGTGCCGTCCGGGCTTAGGGCCATTTCCTGGATTCCCTCGGCGCATTTGAACAGACCGATCTCTTCCCACGTGCCGGTGCTGAACGCTCGGACGGCCCCATCATGAAAACCGATATAGGCGGTGGATTCATCGGGGCTTATGACAATTCGAAACGGAGCGGAATCAAACCGGAGAACGTTCAATTCCTTCTCAGAGTTCACGTTCCAGATCCGAAGCGTACTATCGCCAACGGAAAGAATCTGTTTCTTTTCATCCACGTAGGCTATCCCGTCAACCCTTGCTGAATGCCCTGCCAGTGTTTTTACCTCCCTGGAAGTTTGAATATCCCATACTCGTACCACACCGTCAAAACTGGAAGTAAACAGGGTTTTTGAATCCTTACTGATAGTAGCACAAAGCCCGCTTTGCATTCCCACATGGGAAACGGCATTTCCTGTCGAGGCATCATACAGAATGAGTTTTTTATCAGAGCACGGTGCCGCAAAATATTTCTTATCGGAAGTAAAGGGAGTCTGCCACGGTCCGAAATTACAGATTTTGTACGTTGTTTCAAAAGGTCTGGTCAAATCCCATTGCTTGATTGTCCCATCCAGTGACGAGGAGAACACGGAGGTTCCACTGTTCGACCATGCGAGACCACTGACGGTATTCACATGGCCGATACATGATTGCTTCCTGGAAAAGTCCGATGTATTCCAGAGAAGTATGGTCTGGTCCTCGCCTCCGGTCGCGAGCCATTTTCCATCAGGTGAAAAACTCACTGCCTTGATTATTTTGGTATGACCGACCCATGGTTCAATGCGATGAAGCACCTTGCCATCTTTAACATCCAGGAGGTACACTCTGTAATCGGCGCTGCCCAATGCCAACGTTTTCCCGTCGGGGCTGATATCGATGCTGTGAAATGCATTATAACCGGAAGGATCGGATAAATCAAAATTCCAGTTTTGATTTCCCGTTTGAACATTATAGGAGTATGCGATTTCTCCCCAGGTTGCAATAAGGATATCGTGCCCGTCAGGCGTAAACACAATGCCGGAGGCCGGGTGATTATCCAATTCAATCCGTCTCTCTTCGTGCAAATCGTTCACATTCAAGAGCTTGGCAAAACCAAATATGTAAGGTTTCCTTTCGTTGAGTCGCTCCCACGAAACCACTCCGAGCATGGAGTTATCCGGACTGAATCTGACCTGATAAATTCCCTGTGAGAATGATCCCTCATTTTTCGCGAGCTGTTTCCCCGTTGTTACATCCCAGAGTATCACCGCGTGGTCCCTTCCGCCGGATGCCAGTCGTTTCCCGTCGCTGCTAAAATCAAGCGTGCTGATGGATGATGAGTGACCTTTGAGTTCCCTGATAATCTCAAACCCGGGGAAGGAGTACAGAACAATGCTGCCATCTGATCCGCTCACAGCAACGATTGTTCCGTCCGGACCCACTTTTACATTCGTAAACGTTACTCCATTTTGGCCGGTGAGGGTATGTGTGCTTTGATCCAGTGCAGCCTTGAGAAACCGCCATTCGATGTCCCGGTATTGTTCGTCACAGGCATTCAGGTAACCGGTTGCCGTGCTTATTTTGTTGAGTTGTAAAAAAGCTTCTGCGGCGGCAATTTGTGTCAGATAGAGCTGATAGGATGGATCATCCCTCGTTTGGCCCTGTGCGTTGCAAGGGTGGTGTACGATTCCAAGAGTCAAAACAAGGGGGATGATTATTTTCTGCATTGTCTTCCTTGAACGTTTTTCGGGTTTACTTGGTTTGCGGGAAATACTCGCGTGAAGCCTTCTTCATGAATGCCCCTCCACACTTCTCTTACACGGAATCTGAAAATTCTTTGAGTGGAAGCGCCGGAAAACTTTGCCGCAGTGGTTTTTATCGTCCCATCGTGAGGAAGGTAAAGACCCGCATCAGCAGATAGGCGACGATCAGGAAAATCAAGAAGCGGTTCTTTTCCACCCACCGATCGACACGCTCAAGGAGCGTTTCCCGGTACGCCGAAACGGTCTGGCCGTCCAGGTGCCGGACGACATCCGATGAAAGCTGGGCGATGCCGGGGTAGCGCCCGGCGGGATCTTTTGCCATCGCCTTCAGGGCCATGGCTTCAAGCGGGCGTGGGATCTTTGGATCAAAGAGGCGCGGCTGGGGGGGCGGTTCGCGGAGAACCTTCTCCCGTATCTCGTGGGAGGAACCCCCGTCGAATGGTGCCCTGCCGGTCAATAAAAAATAGAGGATCGCCCCGAGGGCGTAGATATCGGTCCGGTCACTGAGGGCCGCGAGATCGCCGCGGGCTTGTTCCGGGGACATATAGGCGGGTGTTCCGAGGATCGTACCCTGCTGGGTCCCGGTTGTGTCACCTGCTCTTTGCTCCGGAGATGCGGGAGGCGGAGGCTCGGATTCCGTCAATACTTTTGCAACTCCCCAATCCATCACGAGCACTTCGCCGAACGATCCGACCATGATGTTCTCAGGCTTCAGGTCCCGGTGGACCACCCCGTTGGCATGGGCAAACGCAACTGCCTCACAGATTTTCTGGAACAGGCGGAGGAGGTTCTGGAGCGATCGGTATTGTCTTGTATATTCATCCAGACGCCGGCCCTGGACGTACTTCATCGTGTAAAAAACCCGGCCGTCTACCAGGGTCCCCACATCATGGATCGGAACGATGCCGGGGTGTTCCAGGCGGGCGACGATCCGTGCTTCCTGGATCAGCCGCGCGGCGAGATTGCCGGAGGAAACAGGGGTGGTGATGATCTTGAGGGCGACCTTTCGGTCGAGGCTCGTGTCCTCCACAAGATAGACGGAGCCCATACCTCCCGTGGCGATTCGGTGGACGAGGCGGTATTTTGTCCCGCTTAGGTCCGGAGCATCGAGCACAGCACGGAGATGCTCAACGGCTGCGGTGGGGACGTTGTGCATCAGAGGTCGACTCCCAGGAGTGCCTTTGCCTCGCTCCGGAATTCTTCCTCCGTGGCGGTCAGGGATTGGAGTTGATCGAGCACGATGGTTCTGAATTCGCGGCGGGCAACGGCCAGGTAGTTGGTAACGTCGGTGACGGAGAGGGAAAATTCCCGCGCCAACTGGTCGTAGGTTAATGTTTCTTCGGTCCCTTGTGCCTGGATGTCGTACCGAAGGAACAGTTCAAAATGTTTCTGCTTTCCTTTGCCGGCGAGGTCGGCAGCGAGATGCTCGACCGCAAGCGTAAAGAGGCTTCGAACCCATTCCTGGTCGAAGAACGAATCCATGGAAGCCTCGGCGGCCGCATGGTCCCCTAGCAACTCCTGTTCGGCCCCTTCGAAATCGAGGGAGAGGATCGTTGCTTCGCCGCCCCGTTTGATTCTCCCCGCAGCTTTGTTTTCATTGGCCACATAGCCGTCAACGCAGAGACGGAGAAACGTGCGGAACCTCGCTTTGGCCGGATCGTAGGCATCGAAGTATCCCTTCTCCAGGGCTTTGGCAAAAAAGCCCTGCGTCAGGTCCTTCGCGTCTTCGTTCCCCTTCCGCCACTTGATCCTGACATACTTGTAGATCGGCTTCCAGTAGGTGGCGATGAGGGTTGAGAATGCCCGCGTGCGTTCTTTTTCGTCTGCGCTGTGGGTGAGGATGACGGCCGAGAGCCGGGTGGCGGGGAATTTCGTCTTGCCTCCGCCGATGGAGGTGTCGATGGACATGGGGGATCTGGTTACCAGGCGTAGCCGATATCGAACCGGAGCGCCGGTGCCGTTCCGGAATAGGAATTGAAATCATAATCCCCGTCCTTCGCGAGCATATAGCGGTCGATGCCGATCCCCAGTCCAAGAGCGAAATCGTCCCCCGGAAACCATTGCCATCCCAGCAGAACGCCAATCGTGGTGACAGTTCCGCTTGACCTGAATGCCGAAAGGGAGCTGACGGAAAAGTTCGGTGCGACATAAAACCCGCGGAGGGTCTTCCCCGAAGGATAGTAGCGCAATTCAAAGTTCCCGCCAAAGCCGCCGATCTCGTCGAACACCGGGATTTGAAAACCGCCGCCTATCCCGATTCGTTCGTCGACTTTTTGGAAGTAGGAAAGGTTGTAGAAGAAAAAGAACTTCAGCGGGTTCACAACGATCATGCTGTTCCGTGGAGTGATGTCCTCCGATTTCGAAACGATCACGGATGAGGTGGTCACCGTCTTACCTGAGGTTGAGTCGGTTGTCGTTCGCGTCTCCTCGGTCCGAACCTGGCCTGAAGCGAGCTGAACGGAAACGAGAAACAGCACGGAGGTGAGTGTAGATCTCATAATCATCCTTTGGAAAAGTGTCTGGCTAAAATACATACCATGAGGGGGAATTGCAAGGAGAGACGTGCCGGGTATCAAGCAGGGTCTTTCCTGCCCTTCGCGAGTGTCAGAATTTCCTTCCCCGTTGCCGTTCCTGTTTGTTTGATTTTTTGGACGGTGACAGCGGCGGCGAGTGATGCGACAACTCCGGCTTCCATCAGGGATGCTCCTGCGGCAAGGGAGGAGGCAAGAGCCGCAACAATTGTATCCCCGGCCCCGACCGGATCGAGGGGACCTTCGACCGGGATGGCGGGCACGAGATGTGATTCGTTTCCGGTAAACAGGAACAGGCCTGCCGAGCTGCGGGTAATGAAAACCGGCTTGCCGAAACGTTTGTGAAGGGATGACGCGTAGGTCTCGAGTTCTGCCGTTGTCACTTCTTCATTGTGCCGGACCTCCTTCCCGAAGATGCGCGCTGCTTCGAGGGCGTTGATCTTGTAGATCATATGTCTGAAGTCGAGCGAACGGTCACGGGAATCGAGGAGGAAGATTTTAGTGCTGAATTGTTCCGCCATGTGGTTGAGAGCAGAAACAACTTCTTCAGAATAAATGCCATGCGGGAGTTGCTGGTTGATGATCAGCGCATCGAGTTGTGGAAGGGAAGATTCGAGTCCTTGTATCAATGTGCTGGTCGTTAACGCGTCGAGCGCGTTAAACCTTCCGAAGTCAATCCGGTTCTCCTCTTCGGATCCTAAGTACGGTTTCGCGTAGACCGGCGTATCCCACCGGTCCGTTTGGATACCGATGCCCGTGGTTTCGATGTTCGCTTCGTGAAGGAGTCTGACCATCTCACGTCCAAACAAATCGTTCCCGATCACGCCGAAGGCTTGAACGCGTTTTGCTTCGAGGGTGGCCACGTTGTTGGCGACATTTCCCGCACCTCCGAGACTGTATCTCTGGGTGCGGATCGCGCGTGTGGGTTTGCCGGTTTCGATGGAGGGCGCGGGCGTCCCGGCGTCAAGATCCCAGTAGGCATCAAGACAGAAGTCTCCGAGGATGCCGATGGAGGCCTGGCGGATGCGGGAAAGGATGGTCGGGAGTCGGTCGTTCGTCAAGGCTCACCGATGGAGTATAAGCGCATCAAGAGAAGCTCTTTTTCTTCCGGAGGAAAACAAAGAAATTTAAAGAAGATTGTGGAAGACTTTTTCGATCTCCCCCTCAGAATTGCCAAAGCTGATTCCCCTGTGCAACGACCATTCCTCCTCGTGCGTCAGCGTTCCTCCGGGATCGAGTGTCGTTAGGGGGCTCAGGCTTTCGACCTCGAGCATGTTCGCATTGGTGAAAATTTCGACATTGCACCCGAAGTCGGGGAACATCGCATCGGGGTTCGAATAAAATCGCTTGATGAAAAGATGGTCGCCGTTGGCATAGCCCGCCCAGCCCTGGCCATCGAGCATTCCGGCTTTCTGGGGTGTGGTGGCTTTGGGATCCTGGCCGAGCTGGATGTATTTTTCTCCCCACGTCCATCGCGGGTCGTTCATCTTCGTATAACTCCAGAGTACCAGCGGCCGCGCGGGGAGAAGCGCCTCCGGATGTGACCGGTACGGCTCCTGGGGGATGATGGCGCGCCCTCCGGGAGCCATCACGCTGAGTGCCCAAGCGGAGAGCGTCACCGCGAACGGATTGTGGTTGGTAAGTTCGTGGACAACTTGAACGCGGTTCTCCTTTGCGTCGAGATGGATGCGGAGTTCCTTCCGGATGCGCGTGGTCGATTCCACAGGTGCTTTCAGATGAAGCACCCCGTTTTCCCGGGTCCACTCCACCATCCCGTTATCCGGATGATAGGTCAGTGCTTTCGATTCCGGGGCAATCCAGAGCCGGTGTCCGCCGTACGCGAGGAATTCATTGCCGCCGGTTTTCCCTTCTTGGTCCGGGTACTCGGCGAACTCGTTGGCATCGCCGATGAACCCGAAGCGGACGATGCGCGGCCCCACATCGGTGGTGGCGATGAGCTCGATTTCATTGTTGGCAAGGCGGATGCAGTTGGGCCAGCCGCCGTAGGGAACGCGATCACTCTTCATCGGCTTTTCCTTTGTCAAGATTCATTCGGAGTATTTCCTTTGCCCGGTCTGCGTCCTCCTCGCGCACCAGCACTTTGGCCGCGCCGGCCCCGCCCGGCGAGGTCTGGAACGGGGCGATGGTCCCCATCAGCTCATCCTTGATCATCGATTCGATTCCTGCCGCCTGTAAGGCATTCTTTGCCATGTTGGCATCCACCGGGTTTCCGGCGAACACGACCACGAGCTTGTCCTGATGGGCCATCGTCTCCTCCTTCTCTTAGGAACTTTCTTCCGGTTTTTTATTCGTCACCAAGAAACTATTCCATGTTTCTTGTGTCCCGCTGTTTTTCAAGCGGGATTAGGGGATAGGCTGAAAGCCGCTATGCGGCTTTCCGTTGTACACCCCAGCCTCCAAATAGTCGCACGCTTGCGCGTGCGTTAATAGGATGCCTCCGGCAGTTTTGGAAACCTGTCAGGTCTACAACAATCCTTTGAGCTTGTCATAGCCGGCACGACTGACTTGCAGCTGCGTCCCATCTTTCAGGATCGCCACCCGGCTGTCCTTGGCATACAGTTCGATACGCGCGAGCCGTTCGATGTTCAGAATATAGGAACGATGGATGCGGACGAAGCGGCTCGGTTCCAGCAAGGTTTCCAACTCCGCGAGCCGTTGTTGCTTCAGGTGCGTCTTTCCTTCCGCCTTGAGGGCTATGTAGTCGTCCTGGGCCTCAATGTAATCGATTTTCCCGACAGGGATAACATGCACTTTTGAACCATCACGCACAAGCACGCGTTCGAGAGGGAGGCCCTTGTTGCGGGCGGTGGCCAGGACCTCCGCCAGGGGCTGCACCTCCTTGCGGCTCAGACGCTCCCGTGCAAGGGCCAGGGCCTGGTCGAAGCGCTCCCTGGTGAAAGGTTTCAGCAGGTAATCGACGGCATGCACTTCAAAGGCCTTCAGCGCATACTCGTCGAACGCGGTCACAAAAATAACCGCCGGGTTGTGCTGGACCAACTCCAGCACCTCGAAGCCGTTGAGCTTCGGCATCTGGATATCGAGGAGCAGGATGTCGGGATTCAGCTCAGTGATGGCCTTGACGGCCTCGAACCCATTGGCGCAATCGGCAACGATATCGATATCGGCGGAGGCCCCGAGGTATTCGCGCACGAGGGAGCGCGCAAGGTCTTCATCGTCGACGATAATCGCTTTGAGATGTTCCACAAGTCGTTCCTTCATGGCTGCACCGAGTCTTTTGCCGGGAATGAAATTTCCACGGAGAACATGTCGTTTTTGGTGGAGGTGTCCATGTGTGCGGCCGAATCGAACAGTGTTCGGAGCCGGCGGCGGACGTTCTCCATCCCGACCCCCGTCCCGAGCGCTTTCGGCCTGTCCGGGTCAATCGGGTTCCTCACCTCGATCGTCAGAAAACCGTTCTCCTTCCGCGTCCGGAGGGAAACGGTTCCCCCATCGATAAGATGGGCAATCCCGTGCCGGATCGCGTTCTCAACGAGCGGTTGGAGCAGGAGGGGAGGGACCATGCAATGTTGCGAGGTGTCTTCGATCTCCATCGCGACGTTCAGCCGTTTCCCAAACCGGATCTTCTCGATCTCCAGGAAATTCCGGATCACACCAAGCTCGTCCTTCAAAGGGATGAGTTCCATGGCCCCCAGTTGGAGGCTCCGGCGAAAAAAGTCGGAAAGCAAGATGGTCATCGAGCGCGCGGCTGCCGGGTCCTGGGCAGTCAGCGCGCTGATCGAGTTCAGGCTGTTGAAAAGGAAATGAGGATCGATCTGTGCCCGAAGAGCGCGCAACTCCGCCTCCTGCGCGAGGACCCGCATGTCCAGCGTCCGCCGCTCCGCCTCGCGTGACGCTTCGAAGGCAATGATCAGGTAATGCACCGCGACGGCGAGGAGGTAAAGGACCACCCCAATGCCAAAGAGGAGGCGTGTTTCTCCGACGGTCCGTTCGCCGGAGAAACCGGGAATTTGACTCTGGTTCAAGGCCCAGACCCAGGCGTTGCAAAGGAGAATCCAGAGAGAGCTCGAAAGCGACGCTGAGACGGCGTACACGCCGAGGAGTTTGAGAACGTTGGTCTTCTGCAGGAGATAGACGCGGCAAAGCCACCAGGCCGAAAGGCAGATAAATGCGTAGACGAGTGACGCGGGGATGGCGAACGCAAGGGCAAAACTCCAGCCCAGGTCGCCCGGGATGGCCACCAACGCCGCGATCAGAATGGCGATGACCAGCCAGGCGGCAAGGTAGACGAAAAGCTTTTCCCTGTCGGCCAGGATAGGATGCATGTGTTACTTCTTCAACGGTTTGTTGGAGATTTCCGCCCCACCCATGATTGCGTAGCCCTTGATGATCAGTCTCTTGTCCTCTTCCTTCGGTGGACGCGTATTGTCTTCGACGCCCCCCATGATGGGCATGGCCTGGACGGAGACGGTCCAGTTTTCCGGCACCCGGAGGTCGATGCCCCCCCAGAACGCGAAGATCTCCAGAACCGCTTCCTTCCCTTTCATCGTGGCCCCTGTAAGGTCCAGTTCCACTCCGCCCATGATTGCCGTTGCCTCGCCGCCGCGGAAATCGGTTGACGAGTTGGAGCGCGTCAGCCCTCCCATCATCACGAAATCACGGATCTCCGAATCTGTATCGAGCTTGTCGACAGTCGCGGTAAAAATCCCCCCGCGCGGTTGGTTCCGGTTGATCGTTCGCCACATCATGCTTCCCCCGAGGAGGATCAGGAACATCGGCCAGAGATCCCAGACACGGAAGTCGATGATGTAGAGTTTCTCGAGCAGGAACAGAACGCCGATCAACGTCAACACCAGACCCCACGCCCGCCCCGGTGTGGCCTCCGATCCCGTCATCTTGAAGACGCCGTAGATGATCAGCAACACGGGCCAGTAACGAAAGTACTCACGCGCCTCGAGGACGTCGAGGTTATCCAGCGTGAACATGACCCCGACGAAGATCACGATAATCCCGAGGATAAACTGCGGGCTGAATCTGAATCTATTGTCCATAACCGTTCTCCTCAGCAAATGGGCTGCGGGGTGATTTCTTGTGCGCTTGCTTCCTATATCCCTCCCAGAGGATGCTGATCCCCCAGGCGACGATGATCATCGGCCACGTGTCGCGAAAACTCAATCCCCAAATATGGTTGAAGGAAACATGGAGCCAGGCCCCCAGGAAAATCCACCAGATCCCGTTCCCGGTGTTCGCGATCGACTCGGCCTGGACCAATTTGTAGATCCCGATTGCGATAACGATGAGAGGCCACGACCGCCAGACGGATCCGATGTCAATAACGTCAAAATTGTTGAGTAATAACAGCGAGCCATAGAGTATCAAAAGGATGGAGAAGCCGATCTGTCCTCCAAGTTTGAACCGTTGCGCCTGTTTCATGAAAGCCTCCTGGGAATGTGTTCGCAACAAAGATACACGCGAACCCCGGATTTGTTACGGGCCAATCGGCGAACAGAGGAGTGGACTCGGTGAACGGAGGCGTGGAGAAGGAAGCGGCGGTTTCCCGGCGTAGCCGGTGTTGCCCGTTACAAGTTCTGATAATCGATGATCGTATCGATGTCGATATTCCCCTCGGGGAAAGGGAGACGGAATACAGCGTCCGGATTCTGCTGAAGAATGCCGCGCGCCCCCGAATCGCCGCGCAACTGAAGCAACGGGTCGAAGAAGATTCGTGAGAAGAGAGCTGGAACGCCGACCGTGCCTCCGTACTCACAAGCCACAATCGGCTTGCCTGTGGAAGTCCGGGATGCAATGATCTTCTCAAGAAGTTCCGTCGTGACGTGAGGTTGATCGCTGACAAGAAGAAGGGCGGCATCGACGGAGAGGGGGAGGGAGAGAATCCCCGCGCGCATGGAGGATGCGATCCCCTCTTCCCACGCCGGGTTGAGGAGCATACGGACGGGAAGGTCCTCGATCTCTTTCTTCATCAAGTCCGCTTCGAAACCGAGGAGGACGGTCGTCTCTGAGCCCGCGACCGATGCGGCGGCACGTGCGGTGCGGCGAAGAAGCGACTGTCCTTGGTACCCCAGAAGCTGCTTTGGTGTGCCGAGCCTTGAGGAACGTCCGGCAGCCAGAATGAGTATGGCGATGGAAGGGGTTGTGTGCATGCGGAGAAAGAAGGCGGCGAGGATTGCCGCCTTCAGTCCTGTTCATCCGTTTACTTTACCAACCGGGCATTCAGTTTGACCTCTGCGCCGGTCACCAATTTGGAGACCGGGCAATTTTTCTTCGCGCCTTCGGCAAGCTCGCGGAACGTTGCTTCGTCGATCCCCGGTACGTTCCCCTCGCAGTTGAGCTCGATGGTGGTGATGCTGAAACCCTCACCCACTTTCTCGAGATGGACCGTTGCGGTGGTGGCGACGCGCTTTGGTGTGAAGCCGGCTTTTGCGAGACCGTTCGAGAACGCCATCGAAAAGCAGCCGGCGTGAGCGGCGGCAATCAACTCTTCGGGATTGGTCCCCGGTCCGCTTTCAAAGCGGGAGACGAACGTGTAGGGTCCCTCGTAGTTGGCAAACTTCATGGATCCTTTTCCCCCGCGCAGATCTCCCTCCCAAACGGCGTTGGCACTTCGTGCTGGCATGGTAATTCCTCCTATGGTTCTTGGTTGAGACCGTATGGCGCCCGTTCGTTCAACGGGGCCACCATCCGGTCGTTCGTTGTGGTGAGTCTATCAAACACGTAAAGGAATATCCACGAAGGTCACGAAGTCCACGAAGAATGCATCGACGCTGTTTTAAGAATTCTTCTTCGTGGCCTTAGTGTTCCTTGGTGTCCTTCGTGGATTTATGAAAAGGGATTCTGCAACATCTTAGTTTTTCATCTTGTCCAGAATCTTTTCCATTTCGTCGATCACACGGTTCATCTTCTTCATCGTCAGCTCGAACGGTTCGGAGGTCGTCATGTCGACGCCGGCCTTCTTGAGCAGGTTGATCGGGTAGTCGGATCCGCCCGAGCCGAGGAACTCCAGGAATCGCTGCGTGGCCTGCTTGTCGCCGGCGAGGACCTTTTCAGAGAGCGCGGCCGATGCGGTGAACGAGGTGGCGTACTGGTAGACATAGAAATTATAGTAGAAGTGGGGGATGTATGCCCACTCCGCTTTGATCTCGTCATCCACGATACAGACTTTCTTCTCGTGGCCATAATATTTTTTCGTAATCTCTTCATAGATCTCGCTGAAGCGGTCGCCCGTGAGCGCCTCCCCCTTTTCCGCGAGCTCGTGGATGCGGAGCTCGAACTCCGCAAATTGCGTCTGGCGGAAGACGGTTCCCTTGATCCCTTCGAGGTAGTTGCCGAGGAGCGAGAGCCGCGCGCCATCGTCCTTGATCTGCTTCAGCATGGTATCGATCAGGAGGGCCTCGTTGAATGTTGAAGCGACCTCGGCGACGAAGATCGAATAGTTGGCCGTGGCAAAAGGCTGGGTCTTGTTCGAGTAGTAGCTGTGCATCGTGTGGCCGAGCTCATGGGTCAGCGTGCTCATGTCGTCGTACTTCCCGTTGTAGTTCATCAGGATGTACGGGTGGACGTCGTAGGCAGAGCCGTTCGAATAGGCGCCGGAGCGTTTCCCTTCCGTCGGGTACATATCGATCCATCGTTCACTAAACGCCTTCTTCGAAACGTTGATGTAATCGGTTCCCAACGGGGCGAGCGATGCGAGGACGTTGTTCTGTGCCTTCTCCACCGTGTACTTCAGTTCAACCCCCTTGACCAGGGGGGCGTACAGATCGTAGTAATGAAGCTCCTCCAGTCCCATCATCCGCTTGCGAAGGTTGAGGTAGCGGTGGAAGGTGGGAAGGTGCTTGTTGGTGTTCTCCACGAGTTTCCGGTACACCTCCACCGGGATATTGTTCCCGTCGAGGGCGTTCTCGAGGCTTGAGTTGTATTTCCGGGCCCGCATGTAGAACATGTTCTTCTTGACCTCGGCATAGAGCTGGGTGCCGAGGGTTCGACGGTAGTCATTGATCCGCCCGAAGAAAGCGGCGAAGACCTTTTTCCGGTCCTCGCGGTTGGGCACGGCGCGGTAGAGGGAGAACGCGGCTTTGTCCAGCTTGACCGTCTTCCCGTCACCGAGGGTGACCTCCGGGTTGGGGAAATCGGCGTCGGAGAAAATCCCGTAAATGCTTTGCGCCGCATCGGACATCAGTCCCGCGTCCGCGATGATCTTTTCCTCCCCTTCGGTTCCGGTATGCGCCTGGCGCCGGAGGATATCGAACAGGTAATGCCGGAAGATCTCAAGTCCCTTTTCCTGCCGGAGGAAATTTTCGACTGTCGTCCGGTCCATCTTCAGGATCTCCGGCTCGATGAAGGCTGTCTTGGCGCCGAAATCCGCCCCGATGGTGCTCATCTCCTGCTGCATTGCCAGGTACGTGGAGACGCGCGTATCCTGGTCGGAATTCATGCTCGCATAGCTGTAGAGGCGGGTGTATTCCTTGGTGAGCTCGGTTGTCAGCTGCAGACAATCCAACAATTGCTTCGCTGAACGGTTCAGCGTTCCCTTGAACCCTTCGATCCCTGCGAGTTCGGAGAGGAGACGTTCCTTCGCCTGTTTCCACGCGTCATCGGAAGGATAAATCGATGTAAGGTCCCACTTGTACTTCTCTTCTATCTTGCTCCGGTCGCGTTCCTGGGTGTAGGCGGAATACGCGGCTTCGGTGAGCTCAGCCGAACCGGTGGCGAGCGACAATCCGACAACGGACAGCGTGACTTTGGCCAACGGGTGCATAGGATCCCCTTTCGGTACCATTACAGCTCCTTCTGGTGAGTGGAAATGCGCTGAGGGTAAGCGAGCGATGTGAGGCCTAATGTACGATACGAAAGGAGAAACGGCAAGCACTTCGTGTGGGAGGTACAGTCTCAATTTCCTTGGATGAGGAATTTCACACCTGCCCGCCGCACGCAAATCTGTGCTTGCGGCAGGCGGGGAGTTCCACAAAGAAGAAGATAAGAGAGTTTCACAGAGAAAAGCTCTTCCCTGTGGAACTCCGTGCCCCTCGGTGTCTCTCCGTGGAATGCCTTTTTCTCCGAAACTG
>JACPUH010000009.1 GCA_016192345.1 Ignavibacteriales bacterium
TCTCCGGTTTCTTCGTTTTCATTCCTGAAAATTCCCACAGAAATGTTTTTCCGCGCTTTCCCCCCTTCTCAAATCCTCCTTTGATAATCGTACAATGCTCGTTATCTTTCTTCCGCATTTCACAACCGTTGTGTTCGTTCCTTCTTCCTGAAAATCATGATCGATCTTCTTGCTCTTCTTGACCTTGAACCGCCGATGGGGGACCTTGCGACGCGCCGGTCCCTCTCACCCTGCCGGGCAATCTGGGCAACACCGCTCCATGATGAAACGGATGCGCCTCCTCATCGCATCATTCACGCCCGTGCCCTTCAACTCCATGGACCTTCCCGACTTCATCGACTTGGAATTCGGAAAGCGCGCGGGTATCATAAATGCGGCAGCCGCATGGACCTTGACTGGGTCACGGCATTCCGTCTCCTGGTTTGGGACAAGGGCCAGTGGCGGGTCCATTCGTACGAGCCTGACGTGCCGGAGCCGGGAGACGGGGAGACGATTTGGTTTGACTTGAAGAATGTCGTCACATCCGGAGCGATCCTTGAGGTCCGGCGTTGCGGCATCGATAACTGGTGGACGCCGTGGAATTTGGCTGCGGGTGCCTTCATCCTTGAGGGGGAATTGTTAGTCCCCAACGCGCCGCGCAACGAGAAGGCGCACCGGGTTCTCGGGGTCGACCTCAGCGGACTTCCGGAAGGTCTTAGAGCCGTACATGAGCTCGGGCAGGTTCGCTATAAGTCCGGTTTCCTCGAAGTCGGCTTCCGCCTGAACCGGGCCGGCTTTGCCCATCTTTCGGTTGATGAAGATGGGGAAGGCCGAACATCGCGTAATCTTCTCAAGACACTTCCCGGCTCTTTTTTCCAGGGACCGATGCTGCATCCGGTCGGTTCGCAGGCTCTTGCAGCGGCGGTGTTGCGGTATACGGTTGAGGCCACGACCGAGGTGCGGGGGAATACCATTCTCTATGACATCGTGTTCCCGGGGATCGGACAGCAGTATCACATACGCTGGACAGTGTTGAAGGACCGACTCTCCCTTCATATCGAACGTGAGGGAAAAGGCGATCTTCGGGCATGGCAAAGTTGTGCCTGGATGATCGGCATCAGCAGTTTCGAAACCACATCGCATGTCATCGGGAAAGTGCTTCGGGCCGGTGAGTCAGGCTCGATGGAGATGCCGGTATGGCTGCACATGCCGAAGTTCGGAAGCTTCCGCGTGGAAAGTTTGGAGGGGGATGTCCTTTGGAGATCCGATTCCGATCGCCCGCACAATATGACCACCGGCGAGATCAAGCTGGGTGAAGCGCTGATGCCGGAGGGAGACTCCATGCTGAGAGTGGGCAAGCATACGGCGGATGTCGAGTTCCGGATCGATCACCTGGTTCTTCCGCTGAAGGAGGAAACACCCGCCCCTGTTGCGAAAGCCATCCAAAAATGTTCTCTGACGGCGATGAATTATCGGGCCGATACCGCAACGCTCAGCAACAACGGCAACTCGATGCATTGTCCGATCTCCATGGACAACTGGTCCGCTGTTGCGACCAGGTTGGATGCGCTCCTCCCGAATCTGGATGCAGTGGACCTCCTGCGGGACTCCATCGAACGATGGCTTGATGGCGGACCGGGGTATGCGAGCGGACCGCTGCTCCAAGACGGAAAGATTCATGAAGCCGAGGATGAGTATCTGATGACCGGGGCTGCCGGCCTGCTTGGCATCGCTGGGTTCCTTGAACACAGCGGCAGCCGGGAGTGGCTCGATCGCTATCATCCTCCTCTTCTCATGAAAATTGAACAGATGCGTGGTCGCGATCTTGATCACGACGGACTCGTCGAGAGCACCTATCGCACGGGAGTCAGTGGAAGCGGTCAATGGAGCACGGTGTGGTACGATGTGATCTCTTTCGGATGGAAGGACGCATGGACAAATGCGCTGCTCTATTCCGCCCTCCGGAAATTTGCCGCCGTTTTACCAAGCCTGGGGTACGGAGCGTTGGCGGAGGGAATGGATGAATGGTCGCAACGGATTAAAACGAATTATACGCCCACCTTCCTCAACCCTCAAACGGGTTGGATTGCCGGGTGGCGCTGCAAAGAGAATAGATTGCACGATTATGCATTCCCATGTATTACCGGGGTTGCCGTAACCAGCGGTGTCCTGAGTGATGAATTGGCCAGGTCGAGCATGGAAAAACTCTGGGTGGAAGCACAGCGTGTCGGGATGCCGGATCCTCAGATTGGCGTTCCCATTGCGTTGTGGCCCATACCGGATGAAGATTTGGCCGACATCATGCAGGGGTATCCCCAGGGGTTCTACGGGAACGGGGCATGCAGCCACGCACAAACGAGACATTTTGTCGGCGGATTGTATAAGGCAGGATTGACAAAGGAAGCCGACTATGTGCTTGAGCGCCTCTGCCACGGTTTTGCAGAAGGGATTGTCTACGGTGCATGCAAAAGTGGTGTTGATGCGCGATATTGGGACGGTTGGCCGTGCGGCTATGAAGGGTTGCTGACCGATCATTTTGGGATCCTGGCAGTCGCCCTTGAACGGTATAAAGAAACCAGTAGCGCAACCTGACAGGTTGCGCTACACCTATTTGAATATTCACTCAGAAAGGTTCCTATGCCCGATTCGATCATCCCAACGAACAAAGCAAAACGTGCCTTTCAGCAAGGCGCGTTTCTCCTTGGCGTCATGCTGGTGGAAATCCGTCAGACTTCCATCATGCAGGTTCTTGCCAATGCCGGACTCGACTTTGTCTTGATCGACGGCGAGCATGGGCCATTCAATATTGAAACGCTTGCCGATCTTTCGAGAGCGGCCCGGCATGCCGGGGTGACCCCGATCGTCCGTGTCCCGGACATAACCTACGCGCACATCACCGGGCCTCTTGATGGAGGCGCCCAGGGAATCATGGTGCCGCGGATTATGCATGCACAACAGGTGCGTGAGGCAATCCGCATGATGAAATATCCTCCGCTCGGAATCAGGGGGAGCGTTGTTGCCCGCGGTCATACCGATTTGAAATCCGGAGGTGTGAGCCAGGCGATGCAGGATGCCAACCGTGAATCACTCCTGATCGTGCAGATCGAGACGAAGCAAGCGCTGGAATCCGTCGACGAGATCCTCGGAGTCGAGGGGGTGGATGTGGCGCTCGTTGGACCGACAGATCTTTCGGTTTCGCTGGGGGTTCCGGGGAACATGGAGGCTCCGATCCTTGTGAAGGCGATCGAGTCGGTCATCGAAGCCTGCAAACGACGCAACGTGGTTCCTGCCATTCACATCAATGTGCTGAACCAGGCGGCCTTCTGGGCGAAGAAAGGGATGAGGATGGTGAGTTACAATTCCGAGATCGGCATTCTCACGAGCGCCGCAGCCGGAGCCGTGAACACGATTCGTGGGGACGAGGCGAAGTGATCGGTCGCCAGGAGAGGAATCTATTTTCATGAGACTTGCGACCGTTCAAGATCACTGTCTTAAGAAAAAGGGAAAGATCACGGAAGAGTTTCCATTTGGTGAGGAGGCTCTGGTGTACAAGGTCGAGGGCAAGATGTTTCTTCTGGCCATGGTCAATGAACAGCCTCTCTCCATCAATCTCAAATGCGATCCGGTGTATGCTCTCGAATTGCGGGAACGGTACGACGCTGTTACAGCCGGGTACCATATGAGTAAGAAACACTGGAACACGGTTGTGCTGGATGGAAGCATCCCTGTCGGGGAAGTACTGAAGATGATCGATCACTCCTATGAACAGGTGGTGAAGGGTCTTCCCCTGAAGGTCCGGAAAAAACTTCTGTAAGGAAGAGGTCGCCTGAAACACAAAAGGTCGGGTATGATACCCGACCTTTTTTTTGCTGTCACCTTTTTACACGCCTTCATTGGCTTGATTCAAAAAACGGCAGGTGATGAAAACAAATTCATTTTGGTGCAGAATTCGATTTTTTGTCTCTCTGATTACAATCCCCAGGATGCGAGCTGTGGGTAAAAAGTACACACAAGAATTTCCTGCCACGAGCAAAATGGACTTGACAGTGACTCAGCTTTTTGGTAATCTCGATTCCAAGGGTAGGGGAGCAATAATGGGTGGACTGCAGAAATAGATTCCCGGTTTCAGGTTTGAACAATAAAGCCTGAGACCGGGAATTTTTATATGGAGTAAGCAAGTGGGATTCATTAACTATGAAATGAAGAAGAGTAATTGTTTTTTGCAAGAATTCATCAGGAGGGTGGAATGAGATCTCGATGGACCTGTCTTGTAGCAACCATCATAGTCCTAATGAATTAAGATCTGGAGATGTCGGAGTTGGTTCAGGTAATTACCTGGGAAATGGCAATCACGATACTCGGGAGAAAAACAATAGCAACTAAATCGAACGCTGTCCTTATTATGGCCTTCGGGCTTTTAACCTCCTTTTGCTCGCAGCAGTCCCGGAGTCAAAGTGGCCCGCTTTCAATTCGTGCCCACATAGGAGGTGCAGTCGTTCCACTCTCTCGGATGAGAGATTTCATAACTGGTTATGGTCACGGTGAATTTGAGAATGAGTCAGTATCGCTACTGGGTGGTTTGGCGGTTACGTATGGCTTTGACTCGAACTTCTCTATTGCTGTTATTACTTCTGTTAACGAGGTCCGGCCAATATTCTATCCGGACCGGCAAGCTGCTCCCGAAGCTAACGCATCATGGAAATTCCTGACAGTTCCCGTCGAAGCCAGAGTTGAATACCACATACCACCCGTGCTGCGAGGCGCCAATTTGAATATTGGTGTTGGTCTTTCTGCGGTTTTTGCTTCTCTCCAACAAGACTCGAATTACGGCATAGTTTCCGAGACACAAGAGCCTAGGGTTTGGTTTCCGCGATCGAGCACAACAACCAGCAGCCTTGGCATCACCGCCGCTGCCGGCGTAGATATTCCTCTATCATCACAAATGTCAATAATCCTCCAAACGTCATATTTGAGAACAGGTGAGGTCACATCCTTTCAAGTATCAGAAGGACAAGGCCCCGCCGGACTTAAGCAGTTGCCGGTAAATTTGTCCTCCTTCTATGCCACTCTTGGCATAGGGTTACACCTCTAGCATTTTTTTAATAGAGCTTTGCTTCTTTCTCGTGGAGGAAGCAGCCGGGTCACCCCAGCTGCGCTTCTTTGTGTATGCAGTTTAGAAGCAATCGGCTTATACCTCGCCTGTTTATCCCAGCACGCGGACAAATTCATGGATGGTAGAGAGCCCGAATGCCACCTTTGTCGCTGCGTCGCGCCGGATTCCCTGGAAGCCGCTCTTCAGGGCTTCCTCCCGCATCTTGAGAATCGATCCCCGCTGGAAGATCAAATCACGCAATTCAGGGGTCACTGAAACGATCTCACAAATGGCGGTTCGACCCTTGTACCCCGTGTTATCGCAGGCCGGGCACCCTTTTCCATGGGCAAACATCGCATCTGAGCCCTCGAGGTAGGGAGCGATGATGGATCGCTCTTCCGGGGTCAGTTCATACGGTTCCTTGCACTCGGGACAGATCTTTCGCATCAATTGCTGGTAGACGACACCGACCATGGTCGAAGCAAGCCAGTACGGCTGGACCCCCAGGTTCAGCAAACGGTGGATCGCGCCAAGAGCATCGTCGGCCAGCATGCTGCTGAGGACCAGGTTTCCCGTGAGTGCGGCTTCGGAGGCAACCACCGCCGTCTCCGCGTCACGGATCTCGCCGATGAGAATCACGTTCGGGTTCTGACGAAGGATGGCGCGCAACGCGTCGGCGAAGTTGAAGGACCGGTCGGATGGAAGCTGGACCTGGCTGGCGTACGGCAAGCGGTACTCGACGGGGTCCTCGACCGTGATCACGCATTTCTCCGCTGTCTGCACGGCATTCGTGGCCGCGTAGATCGTTGTCGATTTTCCGCTGGAGGACGTTCCGGTGACCAGGAGAAGTCCCTTCGGTTGTCGCAACAATATTTTGATCTGGTCGAGATTCGCTTTGGAGAATCCAAGTTCTTCCAGCTTCGCGATCTGCGTCGCTTTCCGCAGGATGCGGATCACGGCCCGCTCCCCCGCCAGCACGGGGATCAGGCTCAACCGGAAATCCATCGGCTCGCCGTGATAGACGGCGGAGTATCGCCCCTCCTGCGGTTTCTTTTTTTCAAACTGGTTCAGGGTGGTCCGCGTCTTCAGGACGCTCATCACGTTGTCGGTCATGTCCGGCGTCAGCGACACCAGCCGCTTGAGCACACCCTCATGCCCCAACCGGATCCGCAGTTCCCCTTCGATCGGTTCAAAATGGATATCGGTTGCCCCCATCTTCGTGGCCCGGAAAAAAATTTCCTCCACGATGGCTTCGACGGTCGGGAGGCGGCCGGATTTGAACAGCTCGCGGATCTTTTCCTTGGAGAGCACCGAAACGTCGATCTGCTCCAACGGAATTCGTGGATGCGCGGGGGCTTGCTGTTGGCTTGGGGGGGGCATGGTGGTTCCCTGGGATTAATGCATGGATTTGGCAGGAGCATGGGAGAGCTGGATCAGGACGATCCCCCCGACAATGGCAAGGATGCCGAGAGCGATCTTCGGATTAAACGGCTGATCGCCACGGAGGAGGCCGAGACACGTCCCGGCGAGCGGAGAGCAGGCAAAGGCTATCGCCAGCGTCACGCCGAGGTTCTCGGAGACTGTGAGGGACGAGTAGAAACTCCACATCCCGAGGCTTCCCGCCACAATTCCTCCACCGATGATGATCATGAGCCACGCGTTCATGTTCGAAGGGTTGGCGATCTGTTTCCAGGCCGGGATGGAAAGGAGACCGAGGATGACAAGGGCAACGACGGTCCTCAGGGTGATGCCTGCGATCGGTGGGATGCCGAGGGAACGGAGCCCGGCCTTTTCAAAATACCCGCCCACACCCCAGGCAACACCCGCCAGAACGGCAAACAGAATTGATGAACGCATTCCTGCTCCTTCCATGGTCCACGGGAGATCGAGAACGATTGGACAATATAGCAAAAAATGAAGAAGGAGGGAGGTTTGTGCTGAGGCAGGTTTGAGAATGCCGAAGGGGCATGGAAGGCGGCGGGAGAGGGAACCGCCTTCCGTCGTCCCCGCCCGTCAATCCGGAAAAGCCTCTTTTCCAATTCCCGGAATCACTCTCGCCGCGTTTTTGTAATAAACTTTGTTGAGCACTTCATCGGGGAGACCAAGTCCGTACATTTTCCAGAAGGCGTGCCGCTTCCGGTAATAATCGAAGTACTCGTCGGAGGATTCGAGGACCCTGAAGTAGACGTGGTACTCCTGCGGAGCCCACGTATCCTTCCCCATCATAATCCTGTCCTGGTACTTGATGAACCACGCACGCGCGAAGCGCGGCTGGCGTCCTAACTCCGCCAGCACGGCGCCGATCTCGGTGGTCACGTTCGGCAGGGAATCGAGCAGTTGACCGAGCCGTCCCAGGTTTCCTCCCATCCAGCCCAGGTGTGCATTGATGAACTTTGTTTTGGGATGTCGGGCAAACAATCTCCATTGTTCACTCATAAGCTCCTCCCATGAAGGGAACTCGCTCGCGGGGCGGGCGCGTGATGGGAATTGCGTCAACTCGAGCCATCGCTCATTATGTTTATCGATGGGCTCGAAGAACGCCGCAGGCTCGCCGGTATGGATGAGGACGGGAATGCCGAGGTCCGCGCAGACGCGCATGACGGGGTCCAGACGCGGATCGTCCACTTTGACCCGCCTCCCTTGAGAGTCCTTCAATGTCATCCCAACGTTCTTGAAGATCTTCAGTCCCTGTGCACCATTCTTCACGTCGCGTTCCAATTGCGCCGCCGCACGATCGGCAAAACCGACCGAGTCGATATTCGAGAAGTCGATGTTGGCAAACACGACGAAGCGGTCCGGGTAGCGTCCCTTCATGGTCCTGACTGTCTGTGCAAGGCGCTCGCCGTTCCCCCCGCTCAGGTTTACCATCACGCGCATATTGAGTTTGTCCATCTCCATGACCAGGGTATCGAGGGCGCCGGACGACATGCTGCCGCGTTGATGGTTGTGCACGTCGATGAATGGGAACTTCGACCGATGAATCTCCTTTCCTGGAATAACGAGGGTCGATCGCGGGTCATACTCTTCCACCGTCATCGGTGGTTTTTGGGCCATGAGCGTTGGTCCGAAAAGGAGGGTGAAGGAGAATACCCGGACTGTCCTGCTGAAATTCATGAGAGCTCCCGTTTGATTGAAACATGAAAGTTGACGCGTGAAGAGTATATTCTTTTAAGGATCTGCAAGGGTTTCATCAACATCAATACTCTTGAGATGAATATAGCCATGGAGGCCTTAAGCCGCAACAATTCGGGGTGAAACGGATTGATTTTACTCCCCAATCTGGCTACATTGGATGCGTCAGATGTCATTCTCCATGCCAACTTCAGGAGGTATCGTGAAAGGATTCGTGCTTACGTTTATTCTCGTCGTTGCATTCGTCGCCGGCTGCGGCAAGGAACCATCGCAACAATCACAAGTCGGACTCAAAGAAGACGCCTCCGCCACTGTTGCCGGCATCAAGTGGTCGGTGCCGGACCGCTGGACGAAACAGGGTGAACGGCCAATGCGCGTGGTGACTTACACCATCCCCGCGGCAGAGGGGGACAGCGAACCTGGTGAATGCGCGGTGTTTTATTTCGGCGGCGGTCAGGGGGGCGATATCGATATGAACATTCAGCGTTGGGGTTCACAGTTTGAAAACGCCGGTGAAGCACAAAAATCGTCGTCGCAGGTCAATGGGATGAACGTCACCCGGGTGGAAATTGCAGGAACGTATCTTGCCCCGGGCGGACCCATGATGGAATCTCAGGGAAAGAAAGAGAATCATCGGCTGCTGGGGGCCATCGTGGAGGGACCGGAAGGAACGGTATTCTTTAAGTTCACGGGACCGGCCAAAATTATCGATGCGGCGAAGGGGGAGTTCGACGCGATGCTCGGCTCCATTGCAAAGTAAAAAATCTGTTTGAACAGCCACCACGTTCTTATTCTTTAGAGGAGGGATAACCCATGAAACGCATTCTTCCCGGTATCATAACCTTGGTTCTTGGATATTCGCCCTGGGTGTTGTCGCAGGAGGATCACTCGGCCCATATGATGGAAAGCAAATCGAAGGCTGCTGTTGCCGTGCAGCAGGATGAAAAGCTCCCCACGGGTGAGGAGGGCGCGAAAGCAGCGCTGGAGAAATCGCCGCGCCACGGGGAATGGGTCGATATCAAGTACGAGGGGAGCGAGTTCCCCCTTCGGACCTGGATTGTCTATCCCGAGAAAAAGGAGAAGGCTCCCGTTGTGATCGTCATTCATGAAATTTACGGCGCCAGCGACTGGATCCGGGCACTCGCTGATCAGCTTGCAGAAGATGGCTACATCGCAGTCGCGCCCGACCTGATTTCCGGCATGGGTCCCAACGGCGGCGGTACGGAATCGGCTGCGAGCCGGGATGACGTGGTGCGGTTGATTCGTGGACTCTCCGCCGAGGAAACATATCAACGCCTGAACACCGTCCGATCGTACGCGATGCAACTCCCTTCCGCCAACGGGAAGACGGCGACGGTGGGGTATTGCTGGGGAGGTTCGATGAGCTTTGGCTATGCGTGCGTGCAGCCGGGATTGAATGCGGCCATCGTGTACTATGGATCATCTCCTGCTGCCGACGCGCTCGCGAAGTTAAACACCCCCGTGCTCGGACTCTATGGCGGTGACGATGCGCGCGTGAACGCGACCATCGAGCCTGCCTCCACAGAGGTCAAGAAGCTTGGAAAAACGTACGAGCATGAGATTTATGAAGGGGCGGGACATGGGTTTCTTCGCGCACAAAGCGGCCGCGAAGGAGCAAACCTGAAGGCAACGCAGCAAGCCTGGCCCCGGATGTTGTCATTTCTGAAAAAGCACCTTTAGCCGGACGTAGAACCCCCGGGTTCAATTTGTCCACGAAGATCACTAAGGGACACGAAGTGAAGGAATCTTTTGATGAAAGCATGGATTCCTTAGTGGGTCTTGCTTTGTACATTCATCCCAAAGACGTTGTCCCCGCCCGTTTTTTTTCCTATCTTCTTCCACAATCTTCATGGTTCGTTCACATTATCAGGAGCAGCGTTATGCGACAACGCATCCCAATCATACTCACACTTCTGTTTTGTTGGGGGAGTCTCGTTATGGCCGGATCGATCTTTCCGTACACCTATACCATCGAAACACTTCCCAACGGTCTGAAGGTCATCATGATCCCGATGGAAAGCCCCGGACTTGTGTCGTACTATTCTGTTGTCCGGACCGGAAGCCGGGACGAAGTGGAGCCGGGTAAAACCGGCTTTGCCCATTTTTTCGAACATATGATGTTCCGGGGGACCAAGAAATACCCGGGCCCGGTGCGCGACAGCATCGTGACCAGCATCGGGGCCAGCGGGAATGCCTATACCTCGGATGACATCACGGCGTATTATTACAATTTTGCCGCCGAAGATCTCGAACGGGTCATCGAGCTTGAGGGTGATCGGTTCCAGAACCTCCATTACGAAGAAGGGGTGTTCCAGACCGAAGCCGGCGCCGTGTACGGCGAGTACCGGAAGAATATCACCAGTCCGTTTGCCGTGCTCAATGAGAAAATGAAAGAACTCGCTTACGACGTCCATACATACAAACACACTACGATCGGGTTTGAAGCGGACATCAAAGCGATGCCGCAGCAATTTGAGTACAGTAAGTCGTTCTTCAGCCGGTTCTATCGTCCGGAAAATGTCGTGTTGGTGATCGCTGGGGACATCGATGTCAAGAAGACCCTGGGTATGGTCAAGAGGTTCTACAGCGGCTGGCAGAAGGGGTATGTGGCGCCCAAAGTAGCTCCCGAACCGCCGCAGAAAGGGGAGCGCACGTTGGACGTCTCTTATCCGGGTCGGACCTTGCCGATCCTTGTCGTAGCGTACAAATGGGAAGCGTTCGACGCGAAGAACAGGCTTCTCGCCGCAACAATGCTCCTGGGGGAGCTGGCGTTCGGCGAGAACAGCGACCTAAACAAAAAGCTCTTCCTCAAGGAACAAAAAGTACAATTTCTCTCCCCCAGTTTCCCGACGAACCGGGATCAGGGGCTCTTCCAAATTTACTCGATGGTGAAGAAGGTGGAAGACGTCCCGTATGTTCGCGATGAAGTGTACCGTACGATCGAGGCATTCAAAACCAAGCCGGTCGATGCGCAGAAACTCAACGACCTGAAACGACGGAACAAGTACAACTTCCTGATGGGCCTGGATACCCCGAGCCGGGTCACCGGCAGTCTCGCACGCGTGGTTGCCGTCACGGGCGGTGTCGAGGCAATCGATGACCTCTACACTTCGTTCGACGCTGTTACGGCGCAGGACATACAAAACGCCGCACAACAGTACTTCGTCCCCGAACGACGGTCCGTGATCGTCCTGAAAGGAGCACAATAATGAAGACGAAGAAGATTCTCACACTCGCCTGCGCCCTTGCGCTTCTGATCCCCGGAATGATTCTAGGAGAACCGAACGTGTCCAACGATAACCTCGTGCTGCTACCGGTCCCGAAGGATCCGACCATTTCCTTCCGTATCTGGTTCAAGGTCGGATCACAGAACGACCCGAAAGGGAAGGAGGGGCTGGCCGAGCTCGTCGCCTCGATGCTGACCGAGGCGGCTACGACGAAGAACAGCTACGAGCAGATCCTGGAAAAACTTTATCCGCTGGCGGCCGGTTATTCCAACACGATGCAAGCGGAAATGACGGTCATCTCCGGACGGACGCATAAGGATAATCTGCGTGAGTATTATCCCCTGTTGATTGACGCGATCCTTGCCCCGGCGTTCAAGCAGGAGGACCTGGATCGGTTGAAGAGCCAGGCCATGAACTATCTTGAAAACACCCTGCGCTATTCCTCGGATGAGGAGCTTGGAAAAGCGGTCCTCTATAACGATGTTTTTGCCGGGACCCCGTATGGTCATATTACCACGGGAACGATCGAAGCGGTCAAGAGCATCACGCTGGATGATGTGAAGGAGTTCTACAAGAAGCATTACACGCGTGACAACCTGGTGATCGGCCTTGGTGGCGGGTATGAACCGGCCCTTGTGGAGCAATTGAAACTGGATCTGAACAAACTCCCCGGGGGAATGGTGGCGGAGGTTCCCAGGCCGCAGCCGAAGCCGGCCGGCGGGTTCCACGTTACCATCGTGGAGAAAGATGCCCCTGCAACGGCGTTCAGCATGGGGTACCCGATGAACATTCTCCGCGGGACAAAGGATTGGTATGCCCTCGCCGTTGCCAATTCCTGGTTGGGAGAACACCGGAATTCAAGCAGTCATCTCTACCAGGTGATTCGCGAAGAGCGTGGGTTGAACTACGGCGATTATTCCTACATCGAACATTACCCGGGGGGAGGGCAACGTCAATTACCGCCTCAGAACGTTGGAAGGCGGGTACAGCTTTTTGAAATCTGGATCCGCCCCGTCCCGAACGAAACACGGCATTTCTCCCTCAGGGCCGCACTCAGGGAATACAAGATGCTTGTCGAGAACGGCATGACGCAGGGGGATTTCGACCTGACACGGAACTTCCTCAAAAAGTACGTCCTCAACTATGCACAGACGACCATGGAGCGGCTCGGTTATGCGCTGGACGATACGTACTATGGCATCAAGGGAAGCCACCTCGAGATGTTTCGGGAGATGATGGACAAGCTGACGGTCAAAGAGGTGAACGAGGCAATCAAGCGCCATTGGCAGTACGGCTCCATGAACATCGCGGTGATCACGAAGGATGCGGAGTCGTTCCGGAAGGCCCTCGTAGAGGATGCTCTGAGCCCCATGACGTACGCCACGCCGAAATCAGACCACGTGATGAAGGAGGATATGGAGATCGTGAAGTTCCCGGTGAAAGTGAAGCCGGAGAATATCCGCATCATTTCGGTGACCGATCTGCTGGTGAAGTAGCCGGGAGAGGGATCCACCCGGCGATGGCAAATCAGCTTCGCTCAGAAAAACCCCGCCACGTTTCATGTGACGGGGTTTTTCCCGGTCGCATACTCCTTTTTCCATTGAATGTTCATGCAGATCTACTTCTACGAAGCCTTTGAGGAAGAGGCAAACCAGCTCCATTGGCATCTGGGAAAAGACCTCCTGTATGGTCTCACTCCGAAGACCATTCAGGAAACCGACCACGAGGAACCCCCGGCACGTTTGATCAGTATCCGGACCCAATCCCGCGTGCCGGCCCGTTGGGCAGGCAAACTCGACGGCATCCTGAGCCGCAGCACGGGTTTCGACCATCTTCTTGCATTGAAGCCGCAACTCAGCCAACCGGTTGCTCTTGGCTATCTCGAGGAATATTCCACACGCGCTGTTGCCGAGCATGCCATTCTTCTTACCCACTCACTGCTCAGGAAGCTCCCGCACCAACTCCGACAGTTCGGTGAGTTTAAACGTGATGGCCTGACCGGGACAGAATGTGCCGGGAAAAAGATGCTTGTGGTCGGCGTCGGAAGGATCGGAAGCGAGATCGTCACGATCGCCAAAGCCATGGGGTTCGTCGTGAAGGGGGTCGATCTTGTTCGTGATAAGCCCGATGTGGAGTACACCACCAGGGAGGAGGGAATTCGGTGGGCGGATGTGATCGTCTGCGCCATGAATTTGACCGAAGAGAACAAAGGGTATTTTTCTTATGACCTTCTGTTCAATGCCTCCAAGGGGAGTATCTTCGTCAATATTGCCCGTGGAGAGCTTTCTCCGCTGATGGATCTCGAGATGTTACTTGAGGAAGGAATCCTGGGTGGAGTCGGACTCGATGTCTTCGAACACGAAAGCGCCCTTGCCGTGGAACTCCGGCTTCACGAACATCCGCATTCCGACCTCATGCTGCGGGTCCAGCGAATGCTCAAACACCCCAACGTCCTTTTCACTCCCCACAACGCGTTCAACACTCTCGAAGCGGTTGAGCGCAAGACTGCGATGACTGTTCAACAGATACGCCACTTCCTGAAACACAACGAGTTCCTCTGGAAAGTCTAGTAGGTTGACGAAAAACCTCGTTTCTTTTGTCCACGAAGTGCACCCCGCCCGCCTGCTGCCGCAGGCAGTCGGGCGGGGAAGGGACACGAAGAGTAACGGAAGTTATGAATCTTGAGCAAGAACGAGGATCCCTTAGTGATTCTTAGTGAACTTCGTGGATAATTATTTTTTTCGGCATCCTGCTAGGGTTTGTTTTTTGTTTGGACGCGCTATTCCCGTTCGCGTCTGTCAATAAAAAAGCCGGCAATTGCTCGCCGGCTTTTCTTGTGAAGACCCATTTTTGTTTCGGCCTACACTCCTCCAAAAAATCTCTTCAACTTCTTCCGAAAGGACTTTTTCTCGTCTTTTTCGGTGGAGGTGAGCAAGCCCGTCCAATCGGACTTTGTATACACTTTCCGCGGTTCATGGTTCCCACTGGTTTCTTTTCTGGATGGCCTTCCCGTTTCAGTTCGCTGGCCGCGGGGCTTGAATCCCTTCGGTCCGCGGCTTGTCCGGTCGCCCGGTCTGCCGTGACCTGCAGAAGAGTGGCGTCCTTCACGCCCCCCCGGCCTTGAGGAAGATGAAGGGTGGGAAGATTTCCGGTCCGGATGTTCATTGGAAATGCCATGGGGACGTGCGGTATGCTTCCGCTCGGAGTGTTCGCCGTTCCTCCGATCGGTATGTGGACGCGCCGGTTGCCGGTGGTCTCCGGCCGGATGAGGCCGTGATTCGCTGCGGCGGCGGTGGTCCGGACTATGGGTCGGCGTTCCGGCGTGTTTCTCATGCCGGGGGATCGGCGTTGTGTAATCAAATCCCTCGTACTTCTTCAGGTCAACCGGCTTGCCGATCGTCTGTCCGATCCTGCGCACCGATCCCCGCTCCACTTCGGAGACGAACGTGATCGCATCGCCGACGGCTGCCGCTCGTCCGGTCCTGCCGATACGGTGGACGTAATCCTCCGGTGCCGGCGGCGTATCATAGTTAATGACATGGGAGATTCCTTCCACATCGATCCCGCGTGCGGCGATATCGGTGGCGATGAGGACACGGTAGCGCCCCTGCTTGAAGCCGGCGAGCGCGTGTTGCCGCTGCGACTGCGACCGGTTCGAGTGGATCGTGGTGGTGGAGAATCCCTTCTGTTCCAGCTTGCGGCTGATTTTATCCGCTCCATGCTTGGTGCGGGAGAACACAAGCACACTCTTCATGGACTCGGCTTCGAGCACGTGCGCGAGGAGGTCCAGTTTCCTCTCTTGCGGCACCGAATAAAAGTACTGTGTGATGGATGCGACCGGGTTCCCGATCTTGCCGATTCTGATCGTCTCCGGATCCTTCTGCAGTGTCGTCGTCAGCTTGCGGATCTCCTCCGGCATCGTAGCGGAGAAGAGCATCGTCTGGCGCTGTTTCGGCACCTTTTCGACGATCCTCTGAACGTCCTTGATGAATCCCATGTCGAACATCCGGTCGGCTTCGTCCAGCACGAGGACCTCCACGTGGGAAAGGTCGATGGTGCGCCGGCCCATGTGGTCGAGCAGTCGTCCGGGAGTGGCGATGACGATATCGATGCCTCGGCGTAGCCGCCGGACCTGGTTGTCCATGCTCACGCCACCGTACACCGAAAGGACGCTGATGTTGGTGAAGCGGCCGTAGGTCGTCACGGCGTCCTCGATCTGGTGTGCCAATTCCCGCGTGGGGGTCAGCACCAGGCCGCGCACGTGGTGGTCACGGTGTTTGGCCTCGGAGAACTTGTTGAGCATCGGGAGGACGAAGGCGGCAGTCTTGCCGGTCCCTGTTTGTGCCAGCCCCACGACGTCGCGCCCCTGAAGGGCGACCGGGATGGCGCGTGATTGAATTTCTGTTGGTTTGGTGAACCCCGTCGCGGTGGTCCCCTGCACTAGACGGTCGTTGAGACCGAGTGTTGAAAAAGACATACTAATCCTTTAAGGATGAAATGGAGAGACGCGATACACAGCGATGGCAGTTTGAGGGAGAGGTTTGGGAACGAACAAACGGAGGGGGTGTGGTGCCCGCCGGCGTTACCTACAATCCAGCACGTTCATCATCGGAGAACGGGTCTCGCAATAGTCCGCTTCCGAAATGAATGCTTCCGAAGGCGGGGCTGCTATTTGCAGCGGTTTCAAGATACGCAATCCTGTGCCCGATTCCTACTACTAATTTGAGAAAGTTTGGAGGGAAGTGATGGCTCACTTGCTTTTCAACGTTTTGCTTCAAATGAGGGAAAAAGTCCCGCCGAACCCTCCCAGTTCCGTACTCACGCGCTTGCCGGAGAGCATGGTGTGGCTTTCAAAAACCATGGATATTCACCTTCACAGGATCTTCGGGGTTTCGCTTCCGTTCGGTTCGGTCCGCTTTCTCCCGAAGAAATACCGCCAGACCGAAACGGGCGTAAAGAAGAAAAAAAGGACAAAGGCGAAAACCGGGAACGAATCAAGTCCTACCGCGTACAACGCGGCGAGCGCAAATATCAGGAAATGAAGCTTCAGCATCGATCGGTACGGCTGAAAGCTGTTAAGAGGCTGAATGGGGGTAAAGACCATCCTGGAATCGTGGAGGATGTTGATCAACGCGAACATCCAGTAGTTTGATGTCGTTATGCGAAGGATGTCGGGAATAGTGGCGGAGGCGGTTCCTCTCCAAGTCAAGGTTCCAACATAGACGCGATCAGGCTGTGGGAGAAGAGGAAAAAAAAGATCAAGCATGGAGGCATAGACGTAATGGAACATTCCAAAATGAACGGTGAAGAAGGCGAGGCTGAAAAGTCCCCCCACAAGGGAGAGTGTCCTTTCGACCGGGTGTTTATCCGGCCGTAGCAAGGGAACTCCATACCCTGCCAAAGCCATTGTGAAGCCCATCGCCAGGCTAGTAAACCAGAAACTCCAGATCAGGTCGCCCGTCGACCAGCCGAAATACCAGGCAATGGCCAGTGTCCCGACGAACGCCACGGCATCCGAGACCGCAGCGCGTTGGGTAATCGGGGGTTCAGGCTGATGAATCGGTTGCACGAAGGCTTTTTTCCTTAAGTGTCAAACCCTGGAAAATGTTGTCCAATGTAGGTGAATCTGATGAGGAGCGCAAATTTCGGTCTTTTATCTCATTCAACTATTTGGGTTTGGCTGCATCTAATCCTTGTAGCGCCGTTGGATTTTCATTCCCAAATCCTGCAAGAAAAGCGCCCGATCGGTTGTCTAATCAAACAGTGTAGACAGGAAAAACACGATTGCAGACGAAGAATGCGCCGGCAGACATCCCGGAAAACGATACCGTGCTGAGACCGGCCCCCTCCCCGGATGTTCCCATATTTGCCGCGCTGTACAGCGACTATGCCCCCCGCATTCTCGCCATGATCCACCATCTTGTCCTGAACGAGGAAACAGCCCGCGACCTGACACAGGAAGTCTTTGTCAAAGTGTACGAGAATCTTGAAGGTTTTCGCGGTGAGTCACACCCCTATACCTGGATCCACCGCGTCGCCCTCAACCATACCCTGAACTTTCTCAAGCGTGAGAAGAGACGGAAACTGCTCGGTCTGCTCGATCAGGATTTCCTCGATCTGTTCAAGGAGGATGAATGCAGCAAGGAGACTCTTTCTTCTGCCATGCCAGTCGGCCCCGATACGATCATGGAAGGGGAGGAACGTGACCGGATTGTCCGAAACGCTCTTGCGTCCCTGTCCCCCCGGTACCGCATCCCCTTTTTGCTCCATCGTTTTGAGGAAATGAGCTACCGGGAGATTGCCGCGTCGTTGGAACTGAGCCTGAGCGCCGTGGAAACCCGTATCCACAGGGCCAAAAAGATGCTGATCGGGAAACTGGAGCCATGGTTAAAAGACCTTTGACCTTGCTGCAAGTTTTTGTTCTCCGGGTTGTCTAATATCATAAGAACCCACGAGGTTGTGTATGAACCATCATCAAATCAAATCGTTGTTCCTCCGACATTCGGAAGGGAAGCTGACGGACGAGGAACGGTTGCTCGTTGAGGGTCATCTTGCCGGATGCCCCGGTTGCAGGCAATACTACGGACAGCTTTCGGATGTGCTCGACGTGAAGGGGAGATTTGCCCTTCCACACATTGAGCCTGATCCGTTCCTGCCGACACGCGTTGCCGCATTGGTGGAGGAGCGAAGAAGGAAACGTATGCGCAGTCCCCTCGTCGCTACTGTGCGCGTATCGTTCGCGGCGGCACTGATGGCGGGGGCGGTCATGCTCGGCATCTCCCTCGGCGATGGTCTTGCTCCCTTGCAGCAGAATCAGGGGGGGAGTGACGAATATCTTTCTTCCTACTACGAAGCGATCTCGCAACAAGGCTTTGCAACAACCTGGACGTCAGTCATGGAAACCGACAGGAGGACCGGGCAATGAAGACCAAGATTCTCGTCGGTGTGCTACTCTTCCTGATCGTCGTCAACCTTGCTTCCATCGGTACCTATCTGTACCAACGTTACACTGCAGAGCCGGCTGAAGGGATGGGATTCATGCCGGGAGGGATGGGAGGCCCCCCATTCGGGCGCGGCCCTTCGCCGATGATGGAACTCAGCGTCGAACAGCGGCAGCGGATGATGGAGCTCTTCAGGACATTTCATGAGGAGACGAAAGACCTTCACGTGAAGATCCGGTCATTGGAGGAGCGGACATTCGATCTTCTGCAACAGGAGAGCGTTCCGATGGAACAGGTGGACCGGAACCTGGAAGAACTTTCCGGTCTCCGACTCGAAATGAGCCGGAGGGCGACGCAAAACCTGATCAAGGCAAAAGCATTTCTTACCCCCGAACAACAGGGCATGTTCTACGGTGCTCTTACGCAAGCAAGGCCGCGGCCGGGCACAGGTGGTCCGATGGCAGGACCCCCGTTCGGTGGGCGGCGCGGGCCGGGTTTCAGAGGGACCGACTCGTTACGATAACTCAATGTTCCAATTCACACTACTTTCAGGAGAGACAGTCATGAAACGAACAACAACAATCGCATTCGCGATAAGTGCGTTACTGATCACCGGAACCGCACTCGCACAACAAGGTCCTGGCATGGGCCATAGGATGCAGGGTGGACCGATGATGCAGAAGGGTGAGATGCAGGGGCCACGCGGTGGAGGGATGATGGGAAACCTCAACCTCACGGACGAGCAACGTGCGAAAGTCGAGGACCTGATGACCCAGCAACAGCGTGAGTCGATTCCGGTGCAGGCGCAGTTGCAGAAGCTTCACGCCGACCTGAAGCTGGAGATCACGGCTGATAAATACGATGCCGGCAAAGTGAAAGGGATCCAGTCCGAGATTTCCAAGCTGACCTCCGAAATGATGTCAAAGCACATCGCACACCAACGGGCAGTTCGGGACCTGCTGACGCCCGAACAGCGAAAGCAGTTCGACCGGCATATCCTTGCCGGCCCGCAGGGTCCGCATTTCCGTCGTGGTGGGATGGGTGGTCCGATGCAGGGTGGCCCCGGAATGCAAGGCAGAATGCAGCATCGCCGAGGGTTCTAGTACCACGAACTGCAGTCGGATCTTGCAGTGCTTTTAAAGCAGCCTCGAATAAAAGGAAGCAGTCATGAATCATCACGTTGAATCTCGTCCGGTCGTTCTCCTCGGTTTTGCTCTGTTCTTCGGAGTGTTCCTTGCTGGGTGCGGCACGACTGAGCTTGCGGGCCGGTGGAATGAGGAGTCGATACGGGTCGATGCCGACCTGGACGACTGGGCGGATTCAACTGCGTTCGTCGCGGAGAAGAAGCTCCACGTTGGGATAAGCAACGACCGGGACTTTCTCTATGTCGCCCTCTTTGCCACGAACGCGGAGTTTGCCCGCGGAATCTTCATGCAGGGATTGACCCTCTGGTTCGACCCGAATGGGGGAGACAGGAAAACATTCGGTCTCCGCTACCCGATCGGTATGGTGGAGCGGGGAATGGACATGCCGATGAGGGGGCGCCGAGGCGACGCCAATACCAATTTCGATCCGGATTCCTCCAGGCGCCTGTCATCGCGCGTGCTTCGGGAATTCGAATTCCTCGGCCCCGATGAGAGGGATCGACAGCGTGTGGCGATGGTGGCCGGTAAGGGAGTTGAAGTGGAATTGCGCGCTTCGCGTGAAGGGTTCACGTACGAAGCGAAAATCCCTTTGCACTATTCTTTGCAGCATCCGTACGCGCTTGAGACAAGAGCGGGACAAACGATCGGTTTTGGCGTTGAGCTTGGGGCCGGGTTTCAGGGGAGGCCCGGCGCAGGCGGTCTCGGAGTTCCAAGAGGTGATGGAGGAATGGGACGCCCCGGTGGAGGACGTGGTGGAGGAAGAGGAGGGGGACGAATGCCCGGTGGCGGTGGCCCGGCAGGAGTTGAAAGAATGGAGCCTGTCAGCATATGGCTTACCGTTCAGCTCGCAGATTCGGAAGGGAGATAGCGACCTTTCGTCTGTTCACGCACATTGGTCACGATGAATGCTTGAGGGAGGACGAACACGGTGGAAATTGGTAAACGGAAGTTGCGGTGTGGCACATGAGGGATTGAGGCGCTGGACCCCCGAAGTGGGGCTCCATGAGCAAGTTGTCAAACAAAAACCTAAGGTACCATTCAAAAGGAGTATTGCAATGAAGAGCACGTGGAGTTGGAAAGTACTGGTTGCCGGTCTCATGCTGACGGGAGTTCTTGCAGGTTGTTCGGACGCAAACGGCCCGTCCGATGACATGGCCGTGTTGGAGGCATCGAATGCCCTTACCACCGTGAATTCCGGAGTCACCTCGTTAACAGAGGACGGCGTCGTACTGGACGGAACCAAGGCATTGTTCTCGCTGGGTTGGCAGGAACGATTCAATCCCAAAACACAAACGACAACGCTGGTCGGCAACGCGACGGCGGTCGGCATCGGCGAGATTGACACGACCGTCCGGCCTATCCTGAGAAGCAGCATCGATCTTGGTACGGTGACGCTTGCCTATAGCGGAAACCAGGTCGAACTGAAGAAACATACCTCCCCCCAAGGGGGAGTGGCCTATACACTGCGAAGCCGCCCAAGGGATGAATCGACCATCACTCTGGACTTTATCCCGAACACGGCGTACGAGTTTTCTGCGACCGGGTCGGATGCATTCAGCGCTGCAACGATTTCTCTCACAACACCGTCCGCGTTGCTCGATATCGCGAGCCCTACCCAAGAACAGGTCATCAACGCGTCGAATGATCTTACGCTGGTCTGGACTGGTGGGAGTCAGAGTGCGGGAGTTGTCATTGTTCTTGGCCCCGCGCGAGGACCGAAAGAGGGGGACGAGATTGGATTCCGCGGCCCGAGGGATGGTAATGGCCAGAATGTCCGCGGAGGCCATGGAAATCACCAGGGACCGGGTGGTCCGGGACCGGGGGGAGAATTGGAGATGGAGCGGCATGTTGTCATCAAACTGGATACCAACCCCGGAACGTACACCATCCCTTCAGCGACGTTGCAGGAAGTTGTCGCCAAATCGGAACGCGGGTTCATCATTTGCGGCGTGACGCAATGGAATTCGACCACAGTAGACCATGACGGAGCGAAGATTCAAGCTGTTCTCCGCGATGGTGCACGCGTGTTATTGAAGGCAGAGTAAATCCCGCCTGGCTCCAGCAGGCGAAGAACGACGAAAGCCGGACGACCCTCCGGCTTTCTTTTTTCCCCCCTCGGGGTGATTTCAAGAAGTGAGCGAACCAAGCTTTCCGCGTGGTGCAGGACACGATCCATACGTACGGCAAGAGAAAAATGTGCCAAGGTAACTGAGTCAGGGGTTCAGAGCAAGTGGGGGGTGTGGTATCAATGACAAAGGCCGGAGGGAAAACTCCGGCCTTTCTTGTTCGAACATCGGGCTTATGTTACTCCTGCTTCATCTTTCTCGATGCAATCGTGTAGAAGATGACAAAGGCAAGTCCGCCAAAGATCAGCATGCTGGACGGGTACACGGAGTCACCCATGTAGTACGCCCGGTCGAGGAATGTCGCAATCATGACTCCTATTCCAACGAACATCAGGACCAGTCCCCATTTCAGGCTGGAGAGGGGATTTATTTTCAGGATGTCGCGGAGGGACATCCCCTTAAAATCAGCCGGGCTGACTCCTTTTTCGATCATAGCCATGCGCTCCTTGTGTCTGGTTTCAAGGAATTTATAGATGACCAGTGCGGTCGATCCGAAAATGATAAAGATGACAAAGATTGGTTCCATACGGTGTTCCTTTCCTGCCCTGTTCCTGGGTTTATTGCTGTTGGTGAACTGCTTTAGTAACTTTGACCTGCCTGCCGGGGTAAAGGTTACAAGACCCGTTTTTGACAACCCGATGGCTTGGTATCCCGGTATGAATGTGTAACTTTTAAGGGGGAAAATGGGTCAAAGTAGGTGTTAACAAACTCAACACCTGAATGCACGATAAGGACCAATCCATTGTAGACCGGGTACTGGCGGGGGAGAAGCGCGCGTATGCCGAGCTGGTGGATCGCCACAAGGATAAGGCGATGACGTTGGCCATGCGTATGCTGAAGAACCGCGAGGATGCAGAGGAGGCCCTGCAGGATGTTTTTGTGCGGGCGTTCCATGCGTTGCCCCGTTTTGAATGGAAGTCGAGTTTCTCCACCTGGCTTTACCGGATCGTCTTCAATGTGTGCGCTTCAGCGCTTGCCAGGAGGGGAGAGGAGCTGCACCGTTCCATCGATGAGGAGACCGAAGGAGAAACCTTTGATCCTCCCTCCGATCTTCTCCTCCCCGATGCCCAGTACGAATCAGCGGAGTTTGCAACGATGGTGCGGGAAGAGGTTGAGCGCCTCCCCTCCATGTACGGTCCGATCTTCACCTTGTTTGTGATGCAGGAGATGAGCTATGAGGAGATCGTGAACGTGACAGGACTTTCCCTGAGCGCGGTGAAGGTGCGTCTCTTTCGCGCGCGGGCCCTGTTGCGGGAGGCTGTGGCAAAGCGTTTGGCAAATGATATTGCAGAGTTGCCTAAGGAAGGAGTCCAGGAATCATTATGAACCACCTCTCGAACAATGAACTTCAGTCGCTCATCGACGGGGCGATCATGAACGGAGAGCGGTCACGCCTCATGGCGCACCTCGAAGAGTGTGACCGGTGCCGGCGGGAGATCGAATTCCATCGCTCCGTGACCCGCGTTGCGCGTGCGCTTCCCTCCGTGAAGCCCTCCGCCAATTTTACGGAGCGGGTGATGACCAGGATCGCTCCACGCGAACAGTCTGCATGGCTTCGTTGGACGCTCAACAATCTCGGCAATATTTTTGGGATGATCTTCGTGCTGGGCGTGCTGGGGTATTTCCTGACCACACCGAAGCTTTTCACGTTTCAAACATCCAACGAACCGAGCAAGTTGACGGAAGCGCTCCAAACGTATCATGGATTGTATGATAACGCCAAGACCTTCATCGTCGGACAAGCAGAGAAGTTGAAAGGGAATCCCCCCGCGGTTTCTGCTGCAACAGACGAGACCGGGAAAATTCCCGTGATGGTTGTCTCGTCGCTCCTGCTGCTCGTTCTGCTCGACCGGTTTGTGTTTCAACGAATCTCAAGAGTAAGAATGCGATAACGTTGCCGCGGGCCGGAGACCTTCCGGCCCGCGCTGTTTGTCCCTCCCGGTGCCCACTTTCCTCTTTTGTTTCACTCCATTTTCCTCTATATTGGCTGCGCCATGACGGCTTAGAAAGGCAGTGAATCGTGTCGCAGCATATCAACATCCTCTTCATCGGTGACATCAACGGCAAACCGGGATTGAATATCGTCTCGAAGCTGCTGAAGCAATATTTGCAGAAGTACGAAATCGACTTCTGCGTCGCGAACGGTGAGAACACGGATGAAGGAAAAAGCATTACGGAGGATCAGGCCCGCATCCTGTTCGATCTCGGCGTCCATGTCATCACCTCCGGCAACCATATTTGGGACAACTGGAAGGTGAAAGCCCTTCTCGCGAAAGAGAAGCATATTCTTCGCCCGCTGAATTATCCGAAAGGGAACCCGGGATACGGTTTTGCCGTGTACGACCTGAAGGAGAAGGGGCAAGTCGGTGTGATTAACCTGCAGGGACGGACCTACATGCAACCGCTCGACGATCCATTTGAGACGGCCGATTGGGCTATCAGCAAGATCGAACCGCAGACCAGGGTGATACTGCTTGACCTGCACGCCGAAGCGACTGCGGAGAAGATGGCCCTCGGATGGCATCTCGACGGCCGGATCAGCGCCCTCGTCGGCACCCATACCCATATCCCGACTGCCGACGCCCGCATCCTTCCGAAAGGGACCGCCTATATCACGGATGTTGGAATGACGGGACCGTACGACTCGGTGATCGGAATGAAGAAGGAGATTGCCATCAAGCGGTTCCAGCACCAGACGCCGTATAAATTTGAGCTTGCCGAGCACGATGTTCGGATGTGCGCCGTGGTCATTCGGGTGGAGAGGGAAACGGGGAAGGCGACCACGATCGAGCAGGTGATATTCCCCTCGTTTCTTTGAGGTTCCCATGGCAGCGAAGATTATTGACGGAAAAGCAATCGCAGAGCAGATCCGGAACGAAGTGCGCCGGGAAACCGAACGGTTGAAAGCGGAGCGGGGTTTTGTGCCCGGGCTTGCATTCATTCTGGTCGGCGAGAACCCTGCTTCCCAGGTGTACGTGAGGATGAAGGGGAAGGCGTGCGAAGAGGCCGGTTTCCATTCGATCACCGAGCGTCTGCCGGCCACAGTCCCCGAGCAGGTGCTGCTTGACAAGGTTGCCCAATTCAACAACGACCCGAAGATCCACGGCCTTCTCGTCCAGCTTCCACTCCCGCGCCACATTAACGAGCAAAAGATCATCGAGTCGATCGACCCGGAGAAGGATGTTGATGGTTTTCATCCGATCAACATCGGCAGGCTGGTGATCGGCCTCGATACGTTCAAGTCGTGCACCCCCGCCGGGATCCAGGAGCTTCTGATGCGAAGCGGCAACGACCCCTCGGGGAAGCATGTCGTTGTGGTCGGACGGAGTACTATCGTCGGCAAACCGGTTGCAAACATCCTTCTACAGAAACAGGCGGGAGCAAACGCCGTCGTGACCGTGGCCCATACCGGCGCTACCGATCTCCTCCCATATACCAAGTCGGCCGATATCCTCATCGTGGCAGTGGGCAAGGCGGAGGTCATCACCGGGGAGATGCTGAAGGAGGGGGCCGTCGTGATCGACGTCGGTATCAATCGTGTCGAGGACCTTTCTGCCAAAAGCGGGTATCGCATTGTTGGTGATGTCCATTTCCCATCCGCCTCGGAAGTTGCCGGCGCCATCACCCCTGTCCCCGGCGGGGTCGGACCCATGACCATAGCGATGTTACTGAGCAACACCCTCAAGGCGGCGAAGAAGGTTCGCGCCTCGGTCTAACCTATCGTTTCTTTTACTTCTCATCAACGGATCCCCGCGTTTCCGCCTCGCTTACCTTGTTCTTGCCAGCCGGAACTCCATCGGTTTCATCCAGGACCCTTCCCACCGGTCGGGCAATTCCTTTCCCCCTTCAAACGTAAACCCGAGATTCTTCATGGTGCCGAAAAGCACGACCGGCTTCCCGGGACTTTCCCTGCCATCAACCGCCGAGCAACGAAATATTGCCGTGCTGCCGTCGTCACCGATCGTGAGCGCGAGTGAGACGGGACCGAATTCCGTGAAGGAGCCCTGAAGGGCATTCGTTGCCCCCGGCATCATCCAGGTTTCAGGCAGGCCGGCCAGGAGTTCGAGGTCGTTCCCCCGCTCCTGGGCAAGCAGGTTCCGAACGAAGTGAACGAACACCGCGCTCGCTTCGGCATTCGAAGCATCGCCGGTTGTCCCGCTGCCGACTTCCTTTATCAATTGCTCCTCAACCCACGTACCGGCCGGTGAGGCATGGTTTGCATAGGCATAGAGCAGGTCGATGGCCTTTTCCTTGTTCCCCCGGAGCAAATGCGTGATTCCATGGACGCCGCCAAGCCAGGGCCATACGCCGTTGTTGAGCCATCCACTGCTGACGATGAGTCCCTGCTTCGTATTCGCATCGAGGAGATCCAGGTTGCTTTTAATGACGGTCTCGAGAATCCCGGTGGGGTGATGGAAAAACTTTCCGTACTTGAACGGGAACAGCAAGCTATACTGTCCCACCTGAGGCTTCTTCGGGTTTCGCTCGCCAATGCCAACCGGGAGAAAAAGCCTCCCCTCCGTATCGTATTGGAGATCCCGCTGTGCGGCTTTCTCAAGCGAAGCTGAGAACTCCTTCCACAACCTGGTCCACGCCGTTGCCTCTTCGTTTCTTCCGATCCAAATTGCAGCCTGAGAGGCATGCTCCAGTGCGACCATTGCCCACCAGACACTTCCGTAATCGGCCATCGGTTCGGCGATTCCCCCATCGACAAACCCTTTCGGCATCAGGCCGAACATGGGGGATGACGAATCGGCCAGCGTTTGATTGCGCGTCTCTTCAATCCACCGGACACCCTTCCGGACGATGCCCCAATGCGTGCGAAGCCACTCCTTGTTCCCGGCTGACCGCGCGTAGAAGCACATGCCGCCGACGACAATTGGCGTTTCTGTCAGTGAGAGCGTCGGTACCATCACGCGCACATGACCGTTCGGAAGCTGATAGCGAAATGCCGCCTCGAGGTACTGTCGCAGGCTTGCCGTGTCGCCAGCTGCGAGAACAGCCGTCCCGGTCAACAGGATATCGCCCAGCCAAAGTCCGCGATAGACGGTAGGTCCCGGTTGATACTGGAGAGCCCCATCCACCCATTCCCGCACCTGGTACATATTCCGAACACTTGCGTCGACAAGGTACTGGATGGCCGGATCTGCGACGGTGATGGTGGAACGGGGGATGGAGGATGTCGTTCGCCAAAAGTGCAAGGCCCCGCGGCGAGCAACAACAAGGTCCGGAACCCTGGTAAATGATTCCCGATTCCCGGCTCCATGGACGACAACAGCCTCCACATACTTCGTCCCTTTCGGCAAAAAGAATTTCCATCCAGAGCGAGTCTTCTCGGCGGAAACGATACGCGGATTTGTCACGATCATGGGAAGGTCACCACTCAGGATCCGGCCCGACTTTTCGTCAAAGGCTAACTCCCTTCGGGTGCGGACAGAAATGTACGGTCGGGCGTCTGGCGAAATGATGGTGGCCATCATCCCATCCACCCGGGGCGAGGGGGAGGCTAGCTCAAGATCACGTCCGCAATCGAAATAGACTTCCGCTCTTCCGGAAAGGCTCCCTCGAAGCACATCGTCGGGATTGACAACAATTCCCTCCGGAAAAACCCAGAACACATTCAGAAAGACATTCGGATCGGGGCTTTTGGCCGTTGGGTGTACTTCGATCTGCAGTTCACCGTCGCGGTTCACATCCGTCGCTTCAAATAACAGGACCAATGGTTTGTTTTGCACGCTGTCCCGCAGCGGATCCACCGTCAGCGGATCCGCCCCCTCAACCCGCAGCTCCAGCAGGCGCGTCCCTGGTCGGGGCTTGTAGGGTTCACAAAGGCCAAGGGCGACTATTTTCCTGCTTCCCTTCGGAACGCTCACCCGATACAGGATTGCCCTGTTGTTCCCCCACGCCACGTTGCGGAACGCCGGGTCGGCTGTTCCCCGCGGGGTTGCCCAACCATACGCTCCGTTCCATCCTCCAACCCGGGACACCCGGTCGGTCAGGCGGGGAGGAAGAGGTGGTGCACCAAGGTGCGTGAGAACTGCGAAGGATTCCAGGTGTATTGAAACTTCTCTTCCCTTAAGGTCCGTCGAGACGATCGGTGCAAGAGGATCCTCCAGGAGTTGCCGGACGACGCGCAATGTATCACCCTCGACGCCGATGGTGATCTCGGTAAGCGGACGCGCGTAGGGGCCCGGTCCAAAGTCGTACGCCAGAGCTCCTGTTTCCGTGACCAGCGTTTTTTGCCAATCATCGGGAAAGCCAATCGTGGAGAGAGAGGAGGAAGGAGCGAACTCAAACGTGACTTTTCGCTGCCGGGCATCCGTTCTCATCAGGAAGAAGAGAGACCAGAGCATCACTGCGGTAATTCGAAGCATGGAATTATTATTGTTGGATGTTAGATCGGTTGAGGCTTCTTCAGGACGTACGCTGCCCGGGCAATCGATGCAGAGAGAAAGAGCGTGCCGAACGTGACGCACCCGAGCGAGATAAAAACCTCGGAAAGGAACTTCCCCCATATCAGCTCCGAGGTCATCTGCGTCAGGATGAAGAATGTCATGATGCATCCCATAAACCATCGGTCGCGTACTCCCTGTTCCGCGAGCAGATGCAGAATATAGATGCAGGCGGGAATCAGCAGAACGAAATGATGCCCCTGCGCGATGGGGGACGCGAGAGGCATCAGGCTGAAGGCGAAAGCGATGCTTCCCCATGTGGAGAGGAGAGCCGGTTGATTCCTGAACCTCACTGCAAAGGCAGCTCCCGCCAACGGGATGGCAAGGAGCGCAAGCCAGTTCAACGCAGCAACGAACGCTTCCGGGGCTTTCCAGAGCGTGAAAAAATAGCGGGAAACGCCATGGTGGAATGATGGCATGTCCGTAAAGAAGCGGAAGATCTGGGCCTGAAGCGAGAGGTTGTAGGTGTTGATCCATTTGTCCGATGAGGGGCCCCGCTGGAGGATCACTTTTTCTATCCATTCCCTGTGCATGGCAAGGTTCTGATCGGGACCGAGGGCAAGGGAGGGGAGGACAACAGCCATCGCAACCCCCAGCATCGTCCAGACGATCAACTTCCAGTTTCTCCTGATGAGAAAGTGGATGCCGAGGGGATACACCAGGAGTTTGATCATGCCTGCAACCCCTAGAAGTATTCCTGCCGGCGCCTCCCTCTGCCGCGAAGACCAGGAAACTACCGAGACGGAAGCAGCAAGGATCAAAACGTTTACTTGCGAGAGGAGAAGATGGGTATGAAGAAACCGGGTAACAAAGAGGATCGTCCCTCCCGCGATCATCCAGCGAATCCCGGGTGGAAGGGAAAAGAGTGATACTCCCGTCATTGCCTTATAAAATGCCGTGATCGTCCATCCGACCAGCACAACCGTCGCGAGGTTCCAGAGAACAATCACAAGGTTGATAGGCAGGAAAGTCAGTGGAATGCAGAGGAATGCAAAGAGGGGGGGATAGAGATAAAAAATCCCAAGCCTGTTGGGAATGTCGTAGAGGTTCTCTCCCTGAAGCATGAGACGGGCCGCATGGATGAAGACATCCAGGTCCCCCTTGGTGCCTCGGGTCGCCGTGAGGATCGGGTCGAGAAGGGCGCAGGCAAGGACGATCAGACCGATAAGGCGGTACAGCGGGAGCCAGCGTGTAAAGGAACCGGTGGGTGGGGGAGGCACGGTAGATCTCTCAGCCATCGCGTCTGATGTACTTCCGGGTTTGTCAGGAGACCGCAAGCGTTCGTTCGATGGTCAAGATCGGATTTCCTTGGCTCGAACGCAAGGACTACAATCCGAACTTCTCCCCCTCACGGGCGACCCGGGAACCCGCGGTTTCAATCTGACGGTTCGCGTTCCCCTCTTCATTGAGGGCAGGGTTGGTATGGTTCAGGTGGATAAAGGTTACTTTCTTCCTCGTGGAAGAAGGAAGGGGGGTGATCCGGCGGAGCGTTTCGGTGATAAACGGGTGGGGGATCTCACTCATACTTCTTCCCGGAATCTCGCCATCTTCAAAAAACGTTCCGTCCAGCAGGGCATAATCAACCCGGGCGATCAAATCCTCGATACGCGTTTCCCACTTCTCCCATTTATCGATGTCGGGGATGAAGAGAAGGGAGGCGTTGGGTCCCTGAATAATGACACCGATCGTTTCGGAATACTCATCGCGATGCGGTACCAGGAGCGGAGTGATGGAAATCCTCTCATTGAGCTTGACGCTGACTCCCTGCTCCAGCGGACGAAGATCGATGTTGTTCAGCGTGACCAGTTGACTCCATGGCCCGTTCGTCCGGAGGAATTCCCACATCCGCGGCATCGCATAGACCGGGACATTCATCGCGCCGATTGCCTCTCTTCCCAAAAAGATCAATCCCGTGTAATGGCCGATGTGCGCGTGGGTCAAAACGATTCCAGTGACCCCGAGCGTTGAGGCGATGGAACCGCCGGTTCCCGCTTGTCCAGACCGCGAAGGATGAATCACTTCCAGCAGTTTCAGTTGGGATGTGAAATCGGGGGTGGCGTCGATGATCCAGCGCTCGTGTGTGGCCGGATCGACAATGGCAAGGGAGGAGACCATCCGTCGGCGGGACGGATTCTTCCAAGCCATAAGGCAACATTCCTTCCTGCATCCGGCGTGGGGGTAGCCGGCATCCTGGGCAATCCCAAGAATTGCGGCGAAAGGGGCTTGCCTTGGATAGGCAGGATGGAACAATGCCGCCGTTAGGAACAGGAACAAACCAAGAGAAATGCGGCGCGCCATGGGGTTATACTTTTTAGAGCCGCCAGAGGTATGACATCTTGAAAAAGAACCCCCGCCTCGTTTCCAGGAAGCGGTCATCGTCGACGTATCGGGTGTTTTCCCATTTGGTGCGTTGGTAGAGCGAGCCGTACCCGGCGTGGAGCACCGTGCCGGGAATGTAAGTGAACGAAATGAGATAATCGTTCAGGAGCGACCGGCGGAATTTGTTGTACTCCACCACCCCGCGGAAAAAGAGGTAGTGATTCATCTGGTAGGTCAGCCGAAGGCGGGCAATGGGGTACTCGTAGATCTTCTGGCCGTCTGCATCCCGGTGGAAATCGACATACGTCAGGCTGCCGGTGGCTTCAATCTGGTTCCAGGGCTGGTAGTTGAAGGTTGCGGTAAGCCGGCTGCTTCGTCCCTGGTACGGATCCGCGGAAAAGAAAATCGCCTTCTCGTTTCTGTACGTCAGGCTCAGATTAAACTGCCTTGCAAGCTGACCTCCTCCGGAGACCAGGAAGCCGTCGGTCCTGAAGCGCTCACCCAGGAAGATCTCCGTGGCATAGAGATAGCGGACCCTGGCGTTCAGTCCACCGACGAAGACATTGTTGATCGAAAATTCATTGTAGGTTTCCCACAACTTGCTGAACTCGTCCCGCGATTGTGAGGAGATCAACATCAGGTCGATCCTCCGCAGGGTTTGGGAGGCAGGATAGATTTTCGGCTTCACAAATCCGCCGAGGGAAATAATCCCCGTGCGGGTCAGGTACCCGGCGTCGGCGGCGAACTCTTTCGAGACGGCATAGCTCCCTATCTCGAAATCGAGGTCGCGTGTGCCGTAGCGAAACACCGCGGAAAATGCCTGCCCGTTGGCGGTTGTCGCGGCCGGGTCCGGTTTCGTTTGCGAAAAGAGTGCATGGTACTCGATAAGGCTTGAGCTGGTCACTCGCAGCAGGCCGTCCGTTCCGGCGACCCTGTTGAACCGGTCCTGCAATTCGCGTCCGGCATAGATCCCTCCGAGATAGCTGTCGTCGGTCAGCGCGTGTTTGTATCGAAGGATGGGGAAGTGCGCCTTCTCACCCGTGACCCTGGACGAGGCGTCGAGGAGTTCATCGACGGCGTAGATGGAGGCGAGCGTGCTCTGTCCTGCGACTTTCCCTGAGACCTTCAATCCGACCAGGGGATTGACGATTGTCCTAGTATGGACGACGGCTTGCACAGCATCCCCCGTTGCAGCGACGCCGAAGTTTTCACTCCCTTCCAGGAAGAATGGCCGCTTTTCCGGAAAGAAGAGTCCGTAGCGCAGATTGACATCCACCTGTCCCGCATCCGCCTCGACTTGGCTAAAATCGGGGTTGACGGTCCCGTCCAGGATCAGGTCCGACGTAATGCCGTACTTGGCTGTAAGGCTCAGATCCCCCTTTTGTTCGTACTGCACCAACGAACCTGTTTCCTGCCGGTAACGCTGGTTGTAGGTGACGGCGGGGAGGAGTTCGAACAGCGTGTAGTGTTTCAGGTCGCGATAGACCAAGGGTTGCATTTGCGTCAGGAACTGGTATCCCTTCTTCGGATCCATCGGGGGGAAGGAGGCTTGTTCGGAGCGCCTGCTGACGCGACGTTCGAAGAACACGGACATTTGAACCGGGTTCTTGTCGGCATACCGGATGCTCTTGAGCGGCACCTGGATCTCGATCGTATATCCCTGCTCATCGATCTGCCCGGCGCTGTACCAAACCAGGTCGAAACTGTGATCCTCGATTCCCGCCGCGAAGCGGCTATCCGCCTGGATACCGAGGGGATTCACATAGAGCGCGTATAACGACTGCTGGTCGCTGAACGTATCGAGGTTGATGCAGATCCAATCATGCGGCCGGAGGTTATCGCGACTCGTGATCTCCGCTTTGATCGATTTGGGATCGGGGTCAAAACAGCGGAAGGCGAAATACAGGTTCTCGGCGTCGTACGCAAAGTAGGTCACCGTCGACTCCAGCATGGCATGGCCGAAGTCAGGGATGAACGTTCTGAACCCCGTGACATAGGGGGCCTGCTTCCAGAGTACATCGTCCAGTCTTCCGTCAAGGGTGGGCGGTGTTTCGGTTCGCGTGGGGAGCAGGAGGTCCGGGTCCGGGGATGAAAGCAAGGAGACGGGAATGAAGCAGAGCAGGCTGATCGCAACGCGAAAGGCAAGGTGCACGGGTAATCCTCGTGGTGAGTGGGACGAAATGGCTTAAGGATCGGCAAAAGAGGGGAGAGAATCAAGCGTGGTGTGACGAACAGCCATGGCATTCCGCTCAAGCGCTTCTCCGGACCTTCTTCCTGCTCAGGAAGGGGTCGATGGAACGGAGAGTCTCCGGTTCCAATCTTCTTCCGCGTACTGACGGAATCGGTCGAATTGGCGTTGCATGCGGATTGCTTTCGCCATCAATCTCGCGATCGGCTTCGAGAAGGGCTGAAGGAACCGGGCGCGGGGATTGAGTTTAATGCGGACGGAGACGCGGACCTTTTCTCCTTCCGGAACAAGGTCGAAGACGAAAAGGAGGGTGGCGAACGACTCGTGGTGTTCAAAGGCAAAGGACGAAAACGGTTTCCATTCCACCACTTCCTCCATGGCCACGCTTTTCCCATGCGCGCAATGAAAGGTCGCTCCTTCCCCGATTCTTCCGTTCACCCGTGTTTGGACCGTGATCGTTGCCTCGTCGGTGATCCCCCGTTTGTCAGGATCGTTCAACCACTCCCATACCACGGGAGCCGGGGCATGAACCAGAATGTCGAACGTCAGGTCCGGGTCCGCTACTTTCGCCAGGATCCTTCGCTCGGAGACAATCTCATTGAACCGTTCCTGCAGATCGAAGCTGAATGTCTCGACCGGGTCAAGATGCTCGTACTCCTCGATGCTGTGATGCAGGTGTGCGGCAGGGAGAGCGATCTCTTCGCGGGCGGTGTTTGTAAGCAGGACGTAGGCATGCCATCCGGTTCCACCGCTGACGCTGTTCTTCAGGAGCCGGTGGACGATGGTCACGTCGGTGCCCACCAAGTCCGGAGTGCCGGCCATCATCCGTTTGACGTACGAACCGGCATGGAGAACGAACTTCAGGTCGAGAGTCGGGATTGAACCGCACGCCTTGCACCCGCACGTCGTCCGGCGGTGAACGGCCTGGATACGGTTCCGGAAAGCGACATAGGTGGCTTCAATCGCTTCGAGAATGTGCTCCTTGCGCTGAACGGAATCCGCGGAAGCGTAGGCAAAGACGGCATCCCCCTCCAGCTTCACGATGGAGAACATGGGCTTTAGATGCCCTGTAATCAAATCCATCAGGTCGGAGATGATCCCGTGGGCATGATCAAGTTCGGATTTCGCGAGGAATGCAGTATAACCCGAGATATCGGCGAGGAGAAGAAAACCATATTGTGGTTTCATCTCTTCGGCCATAGGCCCTCCGTGGTGTGGTGATGGGAGAAGATGGGAAAAACTCTCTTCCTGTTCAAGGGGCCGGAGGCTTATGACAGATAGATGCGATAGCATCTATCAATTGGGATCCGTGATCGTTTCAACGTATGCTCTTGTCCAAGAAGGAGCACGCTCCGCGGGCTTCATTTCTATGCCTTCGGCCCTTTCAGCTGACGGCACAAGATCTGATCTGACAACGTTCACATCCGGAGAACAAACGACCTGTGTGAGAGCGGCGTCCATCCCAGTCCGAGATTTCGTCCGGGGACAGGTTCATGCCGAATTGGTCTGAACAGAGCCGGGCGATGGAAATCCGCAGGGCCCGTCGTTTCGCATCATCGGATTCGAGAGTGGCCAAATGCATTAAACAACTCTGAAAGTCCAAACGGCAACAGGCAATCACAGGGTTCAATCTCAACCAACCGAATTGTTCATTGTTTTGCCCGTTGTGCCGCTTCTCTGAGCGATCGAATCTCGAAATCCTGTTGACAGTGAGCCCATTCCTGGTAGCCAAGAAAGGCCATGGCAGAAAGACCGATAACGGCGGTGACGACAAGGACAAGCACTGAATCCGTTGTGAAATGGACCTTGCCGATGAAGGGGAGAATAATGAACAGCAAGACCGTGAAACCTCTGGCCAGGACATAGTGCGTGGCGATGAAGTTCCACTTTCCACGAGAGATGTATCGTTCCCATCGCGCGACGTGACGGTGATGACTGCTCTCTTCAAACCATTGCCAGAGGCCGATGAGCATGAGTGCCCCGACAAAATAGGCAAATCGCTTAAGAGTAAGAGTGAAATCAGTCCCGGTGCCGACGCCGAAGGCAAGGCCGGCGATGAAACCGATCAAAACGTAACCGAAGGCTAAGAGTCTGTTCATGGATTTGTTTCCATCGTAATGTTTGTTTGGAGAGCGGTACCTGAACCCGGCCCCGCCTGCGAATGCACATGTCGTCCAAGAGAGGGCCGAGGTTTTGATGAATTTCATCTGCATGGGATCCCTCCCGAAGCCAGTGGGGCCTAAGGTTCAGGCAAACTGCGGCCGCATGCAGTCCATGAGGGCAGTTTCAAGTTGGAGAACCGGCCATGGTCCGGGAATGATCGTCGATTGCTTCGACGATGGCACACTGAAAGAGGCCATGCGCGATTGTGTAGGCGACGATCAGAACGATGCTCATCCAAATCAGTGCAGTAGCACCGGGTCCGATCCTCGGGAGCCACGATTGATAGAAGGAGACGAACAATGCCAGGATGAGGGCAATAGCAGCATAGTAATACCAGATGCCCCTGCTGTAGGAGGATACACGAAGAAGTGCGCCGCAGCGCTGACATTTCAAGTATCCTTTGGATTTCTCCGCGACGGTAACCCCTTGTCGGGAAAAAAGGTCACGGAACACGGTGGTTGCGGTGTTATTGCATGCCGGACATTTCATAGGTCCTCCTCTGGAGAGTCTTCATGAAATCTTCTTTTCTTGGCGAATCAATCTTTCTGTGTTTCCAGAGATCATCGCTCGCTGACCTTATGGAAATGAATTGTGTCCCCAAAAGTCGATCGATTCTCGGTTCCCCCCGCAAAAACAGAGAGTGCGCGAAGCTTTGTCGCTGTCAGGTGATTGCGCCCGCCTTCTCTCGCGAGAGTTGTGTGATGTCTCTACACTCCAAAATTCTCTTCGGATATCCTCCTTCGGCGGCATGGATCATCGCGCGACCGACATCCTCCAGGGTACATACATACTTCGGGAACAGGAGTTTCAGGACAGGATACAAAGGCGCGAGAGCTTTGGAGAACGCTAGACTGTTCTTGAGCCCCGGTGTGGGTTTGATGAATCCCGGCCTGAACGCGTATACCGCCTTGAAGGGAAATTTCATGAGGTCGTTTTCGGTTTTTCCTTTGACTCGCGCCCACATGCTACGGCCTTGTTCCGTGCCGTCTGTTCCTGCTCCGGACACATAACAAAAGGTCATATCGGGGTTAAGACGCGACAACGTTCGGGCGGCGGATATGGTCAAGTCGTATGTAAGCCGGCGATATTCTTCTTCTTGTTTTCCCACCGAAGTAACTCCAAGACAAAAGAAACAGGCGTTGTATCCGCGCAGGCGATCTTCAATCGTCGTGTAATCATAGAAGTCGTTGTGGAGCAACTCGTTCAGTTTGCGATGCTTCATGTTGCAGGATCTTCGACCGATCACGAGGATCGATTGCACCGCAGCGTCATGGAGTGCCTCGTGAAGGACGCCTTCACCAACCATACCCGTGCCGCCGAACAGTATCGCCTTAGTATTCATAGGTCGTTGGTAGTTATCTCGTTTAGGGTGATTGCGCATAACGTTTGCGGTACGAAACCTAAATTCAGGACATGATCGTCTACTCGGCTTATGATTGTTATCCACCGGCGGAGGCTGCGTCAACGAGCGACTTCGGCTTTGCACCCATCATCAGTAGCCACAACATCAACGCGACCTCTCCGAGGAGGGTGGGAAAGGCAATCGTATTGACAATGTCTGAGTATTGTGGCGCCAGAAGGCCAGTCAAGCTGATTGTCACATAGGCAAAGCAATTGATGATCAGCCAGACCCCCAGGAAGCGGGGAAGAAAGCCCGACCGGAAGACAAGGAGGCCAAGCGGAAAGAGCCACAGGCCCCAAAAGAGTTCGGAGGCATTCGTTCCCTTGCCATTCAAGTCGAGGAATGACATCGCAAGAGCTTCGCGCAGGGGTCTATCGACTGTCGACCAAAAATCTTCGCCGCGCAAGAGTTCTAAGGCGGTGATCTGGTTCATTACGGACCAAACACCGCCCGGGATCTGGATGAGAACCAGAATCACCATGAGCACCGCAAGCCGTTTGTCCACCTCTTTGAGGAGAAAGTAAAGTACCAGGACAACGGAAAGAAAGAAGAGGACTGAAAAGAGTTGGTTCACGATGTGGATTGTGAAGAGGGATTGAGAGGCGAGAATGTTCGCGGCCGTTGCAGCGGCGTCTCCCCGCACCATCAGCTTGCCGGGTACATACATCACACTAAAGACGCCGGTGGCTATCATGAGCAGGTACAGGAATCCCGTCATTCTTGCGGACTTCTTGGTTGAGTTCATGATATTTCTCCAATAGTTTGTTTGGCTTCCGTCTACGCAATACTCTCTGATTCTGTTCCACTCCATGTGCTGCAAAACGGTTGATCACCAAGAGTCTTTGCTTGCATCTGCTATGTGTAAAGGCAAGAGCCAACCGTGGTCGTGTGATGAACCCAATCCAGCCTGCAAACGTTTGGCAAAACCGTTGAGCGACGTCAACTATTTTCAAACTGAGTGTGAACTGAGCCTATCAAAAGACGGAGCGCCGTTGTTGCCGCTGTTATGCGTTCGTGCACGGCGGCATCAGTGATGTTGTTCCTGAAGCCGGTAGAGCCTTCGGGTCCCCTGTAGCCCTTTGAGTTGATATTCGCCAGCATCAGAAAATGTGAGATGAGAACCTTCAAGGAGCGCAACCGTCGAATCGGAAATCAGTACCTCCCCAGGACCCGCAAGGGATGCGACCCGTGTCACAACGTGGACTGCGATTCCACGAACATCATCCACGTGGCGCTCAACTTCTCCCGAATGGACTCCGGCGCGGATTTGAATCCCGTCTTCCTGTGCCATTCGAGCAATGGAAGCTGCACACGCAACCGCTCGCTCTGTGCCGTCAAACATTGCCAGGAATCCATCGCCCGTTGTCGTGATCTCGCGTCCACGAAAACGATCTAACTCCAGTCGGACGCGGTCGAAATGCTGCGCCAGCAGTTTCTTCCACGCGACATCTCCTAATTGCGCGGCGATCGGCGTTGAATTGACAATATCCGTAAGCATAAGTGTCGTTAGAACGCGTTCACCGGAAATATTTGGTCGTGCCCATGCCGCGCCATGCCGGAATTCAATCCCCACCGCCGGCTCGTCACCAACAACCCAAGCATCATGACCCGGTGGAATATCATAAACATCTCCAGGCCCGATGGTGCTTTCGGTACCGTTATCCAGAATGAGCTGCATGCGACCGGAAATCAGAATGCCCTGATGATGAAATTGGCAGCTCGGAGTTCCGACACGGGGCTTTGTATCTTTGGACCAACGCCAGCCGGGTTGTTGGACGACCTTTGCTACAAATGTTTCGCCCAGGATGATAATCTGGGCGTTGAAGTTCGGGAATGAGAGAGTCTCGTCCGGCTTCTCAAAACGCTTTGATATGATTTGGTTCATCCAGCTTCTCCTTTGAATTGAGCGCTGAGGTTTCCGCTGACGATAGCTGAGCCTTTTCAAGCGCTTCTCGTTCAACTTGATGAATCATTCGACCGCCGCGCATGACGCATAACGTTTGGCGTAACCACGTAGCGGTTTTGCGAACTATTCCCGAAGGGATCCCTTCGGGACAAACGATGCGGCGGAGGCCGTTACAAAGAACTCATTCTTTTCGCGGCCGTAGCCTCCGGCCAAGAGTGAGCAAAACCGTTGAGCGACCACAACTGTTGTTTTTAAGTTCGCTTCATCCGCGCCTATCAACAAAGGGAGCGTCGTGGTTACGCGTGTTATGTGAAGTTGCCCCGCACGTTTAGTGGTCATTCTCCAGCATGTGGAGTGTATCATACTCGATCTTGCACATTTATTACTACTTTCCCGCGGGCGTGCCCTTCTCCAAGATACCTAAGTGCTTCCGCAGTCTCACTCAAGGGATACCGTCTATCTATGACAGGGACGACTTTGCCCGCTTCCAGAAGCTCTTTGAGAAAAGCCAAATCTTTTTGGCTTCGTTTCGCCGATACGCCTCCCATTTTCTTGCCCCCGGTTTCTGACATCCATGACCCCATGAGCATCGCCTGGAAGATTTGAGGCATGGAACCTCCGGCCATAACATAAATGCCCTTGGGAGTTAAGGCACGCTTATAAGCTGAAAGCGAATGATATCCGTTTGCAGCAAGAATCAGGTCATACTGCTGCCCACTTTGGGTGAAATCTTCTTTGGTGTAATCAATAACATGGTCTGCCCCAAGCAAGCGCGCCTGGTCCAAATTCCTGGTGCTGCACACGGCTGTGACTTCAGCGCCGAACGATTTGGAAATCTGCACCGCAAACGTCCCCACCCCACCTGAGGCGCCATTAATCAGAACCTTTTGTCCTGGCTGAATCTGTCCTGTGTCGCGAAGACCCTGCAGGGCGGTGACCGCCGCCATAGGTACGGCCGCCGCTCCCTCGAACGATAGAGTGGACGGCTTCAACGCCAAAGCATTTTCAGGAGAACATGCATACTCAGCAAAACCGCCCCGGACCATCCCGAATACCCCATCACCTGGCTGAAACTGCTTGACATTTCTGCCAACGGCTTCAACCCGTCCCGCTATGTCAGCGCCGAGTCGCGTGTCTTTGGGTTTGAGCAGCCCCCCGCCCATCAGGCGAATCAAGAATATGTCAGCGGTCAGGAAGTGCCAGTCATATGCATTTACGGACGCCGCATGAACCTTTATCAAGACTTCATCGTCCTTGGGTGTAGGTTTTTCTACCTCTTTTAGTTCAAGAACATCGGGAGAGCCATATTTATGATAGACAATTGCTTTCATGAATATTCCTTCAAGATTACTTTATTTTCAATCGGCACGGATGTCTGCTGCCAGAGCATGTATTGCCTTGCAGCATTGTGTTGGGCAATTGCACATAACGTTTGGCGTAACCACGCAGCGGTTTTGCGAACTATTCCCGAAGGGATCCCTTCGGGACAAACGATACGGCGAAGGCCGTTACAAAGAACTCATTCTTTTCGCGGCCGTAGCCGCACACCAACTGCGAGCAAAACCGTTGAGCGACGTCAACTATTTTCAAACTGAGTTTTAACCGAGCCTATTAAAAGACGGAGCGCCGTTGTTGCCGCTGTTATGCGTTCGTTGGTTTGCATGATCGATGCACTCTGGCTGTAAGTGCTTCATTGGAATTCCTCGAACGGGCGGGCAAGTACACAATCCCGCCCCTCAAGGGCCTAGTGACCGCTTGCACATATGCTGTTAAAGTGTTATCATGAAGCCGTGATCCTCGACTTTGCGGACAAAACGACGGAAGATATTTATGATGGCCTCGACTCGAAGGCAGCCCGTCGAATTTCACAAAGTGTCTGGACGGTGGCAGTCCGAAAACTCGATATGTTAAATGCTGCATCGGATCTCCGGGACTTGCGAGTTCCGCCCGCAAATCGACTGGAGGCATTGAAAGGGGAGTGGTCGGGCTACCACTCCATTCGCATTAACGACCAGTATCGTATTGTATTTAAGTGGATTGACGGCAACGTCAAAGATGTCTTGATAGCAGACTATCATTGAAAGGAGAAGAGTCATGATTCCCAAGAACCGAAAGCCGACCCATCCTGGGGAAATTCTGCTGGAAGAATTTCTCAAGCCGATGGATATGAGCCAAGTCGAACTTGCCAAGAAGATGGGTGTTCCTATCCAGCGAGTGAACACACTCATCAACGGCAAGCGGGATGTGACGGCAGAGACGGCCATACTGTTGTCTCGAGTGTTGAAGACATCATCAGAGTTTTGGATGAACCTTCAGGTTGCGTACGACCTATTTGAAGCACACCGGGCCATGGAAGCTGCTTAAGCAGCTTTAGTCATCAGAACCTGCCCGCCCGTTGAATCCGCTCCTGGTTGTACTCCCTCCTGATTGTTGATTTGCACTTCCGCAGCAAACCAATGACGCATAACGTTTGCGGCAACAACGCAGCGGTTTTGCGAACTATCAAAAGACGCGGCGAAGGCCGCTACAAAGAACTCATTTTTTTCGCGGCCGTAGCCGCACACCAAGAGTGAGCAAAACCGTTGAGCGACCACAACTGTTGCTTTTAACATCGCTTCAGACGCGCCTATCAACTAAGGGAGCGTCGTGGTTACGCCTGTTAGCTGCAGGGCGCCGTTCTTGACTTTCTCATATAAATGATATAATATTGCTACAGTCATTTTGGAGGATGCGATGCCACTTATCAAACCGATTTCTGATCTACGGAACAAGGCCAATGAAATCTCGGACCTTGCCCACACATCTGATGAGCCTATCTTCATCACCCGCAACGGGGAAGGGGATATGGTTGTGATGTCGATGGCTCAGTATGGAAAACTTCAGCTAAAGTTAGACCTTTTCCGAAAGCTTGCAGTCGCTCAGAGTCAACGCGCTGCAGGTGATAAAGGTCGACCCCTTTCTCAAGTTATGAAAGATCTCCGAAAGCAGATTCGTGAGTCGGCCTGAGTATTCGATTCGCCTCTTACGGATTGCAGAAGAAGATCTTCGGGATATCGTCTCCTATATTGCAGCAGACCGCCCTTCAGCCGCAGAACGGCTTGCTGATCGAATCGAAAAAGACCTTCAGTTGCTTGCCCGCAATCCACGATTAGGTCGCATTCCTGGAGAAGAAGAACTCCTTCGGAGTGGCTATCGCTACCTTGTCGTGGAGAACTACCTCATTTTCTACACCCTCGAAGAAAAGACAATCTTGGTGCATCGCATCCTTCACAGTGCTCGGGATTATCTGAATCTCCTCTAATTCTGTTCAAGGCGCCTTGCAGCTAACGTTTGCGGCAACAACGCAGCGGTTTTGCGAACTATCAAACGACGCGGCGGAGGCCGCTACAAAGAACTCATTATTTTCGCGGCCGTAGCCGCACACCAACAGTGAGCAAAACCGTTGAGCGACCACAACTGTTGCTTTTAACATCGCTTCAACCGCGCCTATCAACAAAGGGAGCGTCGTGGTTACGCCTGTTATGCGTTCGTGCGCGGCGGCCATTGGAAAGTGAAGTCCAAATGTTGTATCTTAGACACGCTCACTTTTGGATTCCTGATGTCTATACCAGCAACACATATTTCAAAGATTCGGCCGATTTGTGCGAAATATGGCGTTCGCTCACTTGCGATCTTCGGTTCAACTGCCCGCGGGGAAGCCCGCAGTGACAGTGACGTGGACATGCTTGTAACGTTCTCCAGTCCGGTCAGTTTCCTTACGCTCGTGGCACTCGAACGAGAGTTGACGGAAATGCTTGGCCGGGAAGTAGACCTTCAGACCGAAGCGGCACTGAGTCCGTACCTTCGGGACCGTATCCTCAAAGAACGTCAAGTTGTCTATGCCGCATGATGATCGGGTGTATCTTGAGCATATTCGAGATGCGATCCTTCGGGTTGAACAGTACACCGAGGGTATCGACCAATCTGAATTCAAACGACAGATTCTCATTCAGGACGGTGTGATTCGTCAAATTGAGATCATTGGCGAAGCCGTCAAGCGCCTTTCCTCCTCGTATTGTTCCTCCCATCCTGATACTCCGTGGCAAGATATTGCGCGGATGCGTGACAAGTTGATCCATGGTTACTTTGGAGTTGACATAGAGAAAGTCTGGTTGACTGTCAAAGACGATCTGCCGCCCCTCAAAGCTGAAGTGTTATCCTCCCTCAGTGCCGCGTAAGTCTCTCGTCGTACATTGTCCGTCGTGAATTCGTGGCCGCCGCGCATGACGCATAACGTTTGGCGTAACCACGCAGCGGTTTTGCGAACTATTCCCGAAGGGATCCCTTCGGGACAAAAGACGCGGCGAAGGCCGCTATCAAACGACTCATTTCTTTCGCGGCCGTAGCCGCACACCAAGAGTGAGCAAAACCGTTGAGCGACCACAACTGCTGCTTTTAACTTCGCATCAAACGCGCCTATCAACAGAGGGAGCGACGTGGTTACGCCTGTTATGCGCAGCCCGCTTCCCTTAAATTTCCTTCCAGCCCCTTTTGTATGCTGAAGTGCCTGCCACCCAGATACGTGAATTAGACTCAGCGTTATACAGTGCCAACCCACTGGGCTATTTGCGCGGATCATCCTTGGGGTTCACATAGTTGATTGCCCAAGGGCCAACTCCGTGCAGTTGAACTGTCGATTCTTCTTTGGTGAACGCGAAGTGTCGTGTCCCGATTGCCATCACAGCAAAGCCTCCAGCTGGCAACTTCGTGGCTTTTGATTCATCGAACATTTCTCCCAAGCCCATATAGAATGATCCGGAAATCACAGTGACGTGTTCGATGGCGGGGTGCCAGTGCGGTGGAACTTTGTAGTTGGCGGGAAGTTTGAGCCGTAAAGTAAACGGACCGTCCTTGGACGGGTCACCTTCGATCACCGCAGACTTAGCACCTTTTGGGAGTGAGGCGGGACCATCTTTCCATGTCAAATCCGCCGGAACTACCATGATATGGTCAGCTTGCTGATGCTCGACCATCTTTTGTTGGGCGTGGAGTTGGCCTAGTGAAAATATGAGGACCAAGCCTGCAACGGGAAACAAGAAATAACGTGTCATGATACCCTCCGTATGTTGTGGTGTGAGAAAGGTAATTATTTAGAAGATGAAGCGCATTGGTTCCTCTCTCTGAGGTGGAAATATCTTGTGAATGTTCAGCCTATGATTGCCCACCATCGTCCGCGAAGGGTGGCAGGCACGTTTTTCCTCTAATTGCGCATCGTATCCTTCTGTTTCCAGGAGCGGGTTGCGCATAACGTTTGGCGTAACCACGCAGCGGTTTTGCGAACTATCAAACGATGCGGCGAAGGCCGCTACAAAGGACTCATTCTTTTCGCGGCCGTAGCCGCACACCAAGAGTGAGCAAAACCGTTGAGCGACCACAACTGTTGCTTTTAATATTGCTTCAACCGCGCCTATCAACAGAGGGAGCGACGTGGTTACGCCTGTTATGCGCAGCGCTTAACTGTATTAGGAACTGAGAATGAGCCGTGTTTGACTCAAAAGTATTTGGTTAGGCCTAATGCGAAAAAGCCAACAGGTTCTTTTGTGAAGATCCCTACAGAGAAATAGAAATCCCTGTAGATGTAGATGTCATAGTCTAATGCTAAAAGGACAGACCATCGAGAATACTTTCCATTGAATGCGGCTGTATCAGCCCTAAATGCATACCATTCCTCCGTGTGCTTTTCCCCAAATGAATAACCAAAACCGAGCAATAAAATCTTAGCAATCCTTATAGATGGGTAGAAGCCAACGGAATGCAAGTCTTTCTTTTCACCTGACAGGCCACTTTTCTGATAATAATAGTCGGCGTATGTGAGGTATAGATGATATGAGGGTGACCACCAAGATGAAGAATTTGGATTAAAGCCAAAGCTTGCAGCGAGATTCTCATCTTTCTGATCCGCGCCAGCAACGTTAGGAAAAGCCCATCCCTTCTGAAATGAAACCCGAAAAGAGGTTTTGTTTGGATAAGCGTCTCGCGTGGTTAAAGTATCTTGACTTAATGCGGTTTGAACCAAAATCAGCAGCAAGATTTGAAGTGAGTATTTCATACGCTTGTCCCTCCTTGTGTGTACTATTAATCTATACCCAGCGCTCTTGACCAGTGTATTCCCATCCCATATACTCACAGAACTCAGGATCATATTGGGGGGTCGTACAACAAAATGTGTTCTTGACCTGTTTCTCGAGCCTTTCCAGCCATCCTTTTACTTGCCCCTGTTCTGAAGCCAGATCAATTCGGTCGTTATCTGTATCGGAAGATACCCAGTAGAGAATCTTATTGATGCCGCCCAGATTGTTTGCATGACCAAAGAGTAATCCCATTTCTTCGGGAGAGTTTTGCGTTTTTATCCAGGCAAAGTTGAAAAGATTTCCCAACCTGCCTCTAAGATAATCCCATTGATTGCGGGGGTCAATATCTGGAACAGGCCATGCATCATCCACAAAATGTGTATGGCAACCTGCGAATGGAGGTACATTCATTTCTAGAATCAAGTTTGCGAAGTATTCCATTGTACAATTAGCTGAGGGATCGAAGTGCGACTCGGAAGTCCATAGAGTTGCGCCAACCCCGAGACTGTTTATGTAAGAGGCTACTTGGCTCATACAAGCCTTAAGATTCAACCAAGCCATGTCGCTCCAGTCAGGGATCCCTTGCCCAAAGCCACATTTGAGGCCGGAGCAGCCACAATTCGGGTTCCAAATCCCTCTCTGTTTAGAATAGTTTTGAATCGGTTCGTCGACATAAAATTGTCTTACGCCTAATGAGATAGCTTCATCAATAGGTTCATTCCAATATGATTGAAGAACGCCGAGGCCAACCATCAGATTTGCGGCGTTATAGCCCAATGAGACCAAATCAGAAACGTTGCCAACGCTACATACAATACACTGACCACCATACTTATCCTTAAACTCCGCCCAATCAACAGTTGTTCCCTGTGCAGATCTGCCGATGATTTTGCCAGTGACAGCGCGATACTGATTCTGAGAAACCCAATTGGTCGTATAGACCTTGTAACGTCCGTCATTACAGTACTCAGCCATAGAATTACCTCTCCTTTCTGAGAATTTTGCTAGTTAAGCGTTGCGCATAACGTTTGGCGTAACCACGCAGCGGTTTTGCGAACTCAAAATGATGCGGCGGAGGCCGCTAAAACGATGTATTCTTTTCGCGGCCGTAGCCGCACACTAAGAGTGAGCAAAACCGTTGAGCGACCACAACTGTTGCTTTTAACATCGCTTCAAACGCGCCTATCAACAAAGGGAGCGGCGTGGTTACGCCTGTTAGGCGCAGCGCCACGTTAATTGGTTTGTGTAAA
>JACPUH010000008.1 GCA_016192345.1 Ignavibacteriales bacterium
CCATTCCCATACCAGTTCGGGATTCCGGATGAAGGAATCGAAGTTCGCGAGTTCCTCCGGCTTGAACTTCTTCCAAAGCCCGTCATCCCCACGAAAGGTCGGCACTCCGCTTTCGGCAGAGACACCGGCCCCCGTCAGGACGCAGACGGAGCGTGCACGATGAAGTGCTTCGATCAACTTCTTTGAGTAACTCATGGACGGGGAAGGAGAAGAAGAAGATCGTACCCGGATTGCCCCATGAGGTCCGGGTCCATCACCCAACGCCGGTAGTTCCCTTCCCTCCAGAGCTGTAGCTGGTCGTCATAGTGTCTGTGAAAGACCTGTCCCGATTGACCGGGGGGACTCACCGAACGGCCGTTGTTGACATCCGACAGGTCAAAAATTTGCCGCGTCGAGGGACCGACATTGTTGAGAAAGGGTCTGCCAAGGGAGAAATTGCCGTTGTTGATGGTGGAGTGTGATCCTCCGATCGGGTACGGGCCGCGGTTGAAAACCGGACGCAGGAACTCGTTTGCGCCGAACACATGGCGAAATTCCACGGCGTGCAACCTCCCCCACTGCCATTCCTTCAGTTCGCCCCCGAGGGTTTGTCTCAATGCGGCGATCGCCTGGTGGAGGCTCAAATGGATAATGTCGTTCATGGACTCCACCTGAGGCGTTGCGGCGTTGTCAAACCAGGGGGAGGTTCCCTTGTGCATCAGGTTGGTCATCACGGAAAGCGGCATGGATGAGAGGGTGTCATAGAGCGCCAGGAGTTCCTTCCCCATTTCATCCTCAAAGGTGTTCCTGATCATCGTTGAGAAGAAGGACTGAAACAGCGTCGTCGACACATCCCCCTCCCCCATCTCAAAATTCCAGTTACGGAAATAGACTAACGCCGTCCGGACGTCGGCATCCTCCACGTGCTCCCCCTCAAATGCCCGGAGGAGGATGGGAACGACCTCCCTGGCATGAGGTGAAAGAAGATCGAACTGCATTCGTTCCATGTCCTCGAGGGAAAATTGCGGCTTGCTCCGAAGCAACTCCGTGATGCGCGTGATCCTCCACGGCGGCTCCCAGAGGTTGGAGATGTAGTGAGGATAGGAATCGGAAACGATCTTGTTGTTCGCTGTTGCGACGAACCCTTCCGGCGGGTTGGTCCGTTGCGGCATCTGTTCGAACGGAACAAACCCCTTCCAATCGAACTCGTCGGTCCAGCCGGGAAAGGGAAGTGTATGAGTTTTGGCCTTTCGGATCGGCAGTTTGCCCGCAGTGGAATAACCGATAGTTCCGTTGGTATCCGCGTAGACAAAGTTTTGCGCCGGCCCGCCGAAATAGCGCAACGCCCCCCGGAACTCCTGCCAATTGGCAGCCCGGTTGATCAGGTAAAATGTTCGGAGCTCATGGGAAATCTCATGCCCCGTCCACCGCATGGAAAGGAGATTACGCGAAAACCTTGCCGATTCCTCAAGACGATTGATGATTGGACCGCGGTGGGTCCGGTACGTGGACATCAACACCGGTCTCCCATCCTTCACCAATATCGTATCGATCCGTTGCTCCACGGGACGCCAGGTATTATTAAACCGGTACCGGCTCGGGTGCTGGATGGAATCGACCTCTTCGACATAGAAGTCCTGGTCATCCATCATCGCATTGGTCACGCCCCATGCCAGGGAACGATTTCTCCCGATGACGACGAACGGTGTTCCCACAATGGAGGCACCGGCAACATCCAGGCCTGGGGCAGAGACCTGGAGATCGTACCATCGGGCCGGGACGGCAAAGAGAAGGTGAGGGTCGTTCGCAAGGATCGGTTTGCCTGTTGCCGACTTTGAGCCTGAAATTGCCCAGGCGTTGCTTCCGCTCTGAAACCCGCCGCTCCCAAGCAGGTTCCTGTATGCCTGGTCCGCTTTCAGCAGGTCAAGGCCCATGGAGGCGGTCCTTTTACCCCTCAGCGCATCCGGAACGATTACGATGGCATCATCGGGCCAGGAGGGAAAAATTTCAGCCGCCTTCTCCACCCCAAATCGCTCCACCAGCTCGCCAAGGACGATATCGACCCAGCGGGAGTAGTTCAGCTCCCACGCCATCAACCGGCTCACAAGCACGGAATGCTCAACGGTCCACGGTTCAGGATCGATCTTGAGCAGATCAAACTCGACGGGGTATTTTCCGCGGTTGTCCGCGATGAAGGTCGAGACGCCATCTGCATAGGCTTGGAGCGCGGCACGGGTAGTATCGTCCAGCTCTCCGGAGAGACGCTGTGCCTGGTGCCAGACCCCGATGGTTCGGAACATCTTATCGATCACCAGCGCCCGCTCCCCCAACACCTCGGCGAGTTTCCCCTGCCCGGCCCTCCGAACCAGTTCCAGTTGCCAGAGCCGATCCTGCGCATGGAGAAACCCGACGGCAAAGTAAGCATCATGCTCCGATCCGGCCAAGACATGTGGCACACCGAATGCGTCACGGTAGACCTTCGTTTCGGCATGAATTCCTTCAACGCGGATCATTCCCGATTCTGTCGGAAACGATTTAGTGATCATGTAGTACAGGAAGAGAACCAGGGCAAGAACGAGAACGGCCCCCGTCCCGAGAATGCCGAGGATGATCTTGAGGCGTGAGTGCATGGTGGTATGATATTGGGAGGAAAAAACAATCCCGTCTCACAACCGTAAGACGGGACGCAATGTAAGGAAAGAAGAGAGGCAGGTCAACAAGAAATCAGAATCGGTACGAAAGCGTCACATTGAATGTGCTGGAATTGACCGACTCGTTCGTGCGGGAAGCCTGCGGGAAGCCTGCGATGGAGTAGTTGTCCCGGAACGTCTTCCATGTCCCGGTCGCATACCCCGCGTTGATCGAGACATTATAATCCACCATCAGCCCCAGACCGGCGGTGTAGTACAACTGGTTATAATCCTTCGGGTCTCCTTTGTAGGGAGACGGATTATAAACGACGCCCCCACGGAGTTTCAAATCCCATCGCCACAGGGTCAGTTCCGCCCCACCGCGAAGGTTGGTCGTTGCCTGGAAAATATCCCGTATCACCCTGTTCTCACTGATCAAGTCGGGATTGTCGTTCGTAAACTCGAGCTCCGTCCAGTCGGTATATTCCGCATCACCGGCAAAGATAAGCCACTCACCAACATGGAATGATGCGCCGGCTCCCAGAACAAGAGGGGTTCGGATCGAATATTCAGTCGCCCCCGGGAGGTCGAGTTCGTACCGATCGCCGTTATCGAACCGGCTCGAGCCAAAATCCCTGTACTTTTCGGAGACATCATAATAGGTCGGGGTCCGGACCGTCATCCCGATTCCAAATTTTCCCTGCTTGCGATACATCAGTCCGATGAGAAGGTTATAGCCGCTGATATCACTGTTGATCGTGCTTTGATATCGAAATTGGTCGAAGTCGAACGGCGGGTCATACCGGTAGACATTCCGGAGGTCGCTTTCCGTGTAAAGACGGTCATAGCTGTAGGTTCCGGAGAGAATGTTGACGGAGAAGCCCAGCGCGAGATCTTTCGCAATATCGATGGCGCCGCCGAGGGACCAGTTGTTCATCCCACCCCCCTCCAGGACGCTCCCGTTCTGCTGGACGCTGTCATACACGTTTGGATACAGGCGACCACTGACGGTATCTGCAAGATAGATCTGGAATGGAATATTGTTTTCGAGTAACTCCCTCCGCGCAGAAGCAGACATGGAGTTCAGGTTTACATTGGGCGTCAGGGCCTCCACGATAGAGCTGTAAGGATTGAACCCTTCGAACGCCGCCGAGCCGGTATAGCTCGCCACGCGTCCGTACCCGAACGCGAATGTCAGGCTCCCCCGTTTCGTGGCGATCGGATAGATAAGACCGAGGTTGTTCAGGTTAGTCGACCTGTTGCTGGACTGTGTGCTGACACCGTAGAAAGCGACATCGTTATCGAACGCCGAATTGGAGAGCCCCGCTGAAAATTCATAACTCCTCACGGAGGCAAGTCCGGCCGGATTGGTAAACAGTCCGGCATAATCATCCGCAAGCCCGATGGAGACATTCCCCATGCCGAGCGCCCTGGCACCGACCGGGAGGTTAAAGAGGGAAAACCTCAGGGCATCCTCCGCAAATTGCGCCGATGCCGGAGTCGTTATCAACGAGCCGAGGAGCAAAAGCAGTGTTGCATTCGCCGTTACACATTTCCGAAATTTCATCACTCATTCCTCCATCATTCAATCAGTTTCACCGACTGCGGGTTGCTCCGCTGCTCCTGCTTCCGCCGCTGCTCGATGATCCACCACCACTGCTGGGAGCCGGGCCGGCACTTGGGGCCGGGGACGCTGATCGTGGCGCCGAATAGCCCGTCGACCCGGAGTTCGAATACCCCGAATTCGATGACGGAGCAACATCGTAGGACGGCCTGAAGTTGGAACGCGAAGGAATTGTGATCGTCACGCCCGGTCCCGGATCGACACGTCGAATCGTTCCGGGATCTACACGATACGTTTCACGAGGGAACGTGGGAAATGTCGAGTAATTATTCCTTCCGCGTGAACCTCCACTTGAACGCGATCCGCCGGAACTCGTTCCGCTGCGGTTTGAACCGCCCGACGAAGGAGCCGGCCGGGCTGAAGGAGAACTCGACCGACCGGACGATCCACCCTTGCCCACAGAAACTTCACGACTGCGCGATCCCGAACTGGATGTCCCGCGGGAGACACCCCGTCCCGCTTCACTCTCCGCTTTTCGACTTGATGGGGCGGGAGGAGTGTAGCCTGCATTGCGCCCACCGGCCGTTCTGCTTCCCGAAGGGAGCGCAACCGAAGAACTCGTTCCCGCACCATTCCTGCCGAAAGTTTGATCTCCACGCGTGGAGCCCGATCTCCGATATCCCGATTCGCGTGTGCGGGAAACCCGACCGTCATTATAGACGATGACCGGGTATCGATTGTAGTAATAGTAAGGATTCCAGTATCCGTAATAGGGGGAATAGTAACCCGAATAGTACGATCCAAAGTGGTTCCATCGATACGGATAGTACCATGGGTCGTAATAAAAGTCGGAGTAATACGGATCGTACCCCCAGCCATATCCCCACGAAGGGCTGTAGTACCCAAACCCAACCCAGTATCGGTACCGGGGAAGGTCGTAATCGTAGGGAGCATCGGTCTCGGTGTCGGTCTCTACCGAATCAGGGGCATCCGCCAATGGCTCGCCGTATTCCGAGGGATAATACTCTTCGTCCTCCTCAGTGGTCGCCAGTTGCGTATAACACCCTTGCGCAAGAAGGGATATCGAGGCAAGAATGAGAAGAAGGAGCAACGTGTTTTTGGCTTTCATAGGGATACCCTCACTTTCGTCTGTGATAAAAGGCACAAGAAGGGTGCCACAAGATTCCATAAAAAAAGCCCCAAAGGGGCTTGAAACTTATAATTTTCAAGGGGTTAAGACACAAGTTCAAGCTCATTTGTTCACATTTCAGTCCGGAGTGTACACACTACAAGCCATCCCCAATGATCTTCAAAAGGAATTGACATACTCGATCTGGAGGGTTCGGTTTCCGACGGAGACGTTATCTTGGTTTTTGGTAATGTTCTTCAGATCGAAACCCACGACAAGCCCCTTGCCCCATGACCACCGGAGGCCGAAGTTTAGATATCCCCGCCCTTTTCCAATCGCCCTGCCGTGGTTGTCATTGATGGCAAAGTCGTACTCAGCAAGAAAGGAAACAGCCGAGCCGAGCGATTTTTCTGCCCCGATAAACCCGCTCAAATCCTCATCGCCGTCATTCCGTTCGGTGGAATAACTGAGGCCTCCATGAACGCTGAGATTTCCTATCATAGCATAGTTTTGACTGGCGACGGCATAGAAGCCTGGTGACTTGATCGTGTACCGGTCGAGACTATCGAGATAGGGGTCCTTTCCCTGCGAATCGAAGCCGAGCGCAATCGCCGGGATGATTGTGCTCTCCTCAAAGAGCCTTAATCTCACATTGACGCCGGGGAGGGGGTTCATGGTTGCCGCGTTCGAGCCGATAATCCCGGTGCCGCCGTACGAGATCCCGAAACTGAAGCGGTCAAACAACCCGACGGAAACCCCGACCAACACGCCGCCGCGCTGGAAGAAACCGGCCTGAACCAGGTAGCTTCCCTTGCTCAACATTCCGGCGGTTGGTTTATCGATGAGCGTCGTCGGCTCAAACGAGGCGGCCTCCCCGGCAGTGCTCTGGGCAAATACGGGGACAGACACAATCAGGATCAGCATCAGGAATAGCAATCGATTTCTCACAGACTCACCCCCTTGACAGATTACAGAAAAGATGGATCATCCACGAAGGACACGAAGTGTCACCAAGAGTCAACATAAAAAGAGCTTCTTTCTTCGTGGCCTTCGTGCACTTCGTGGATAACAATAATACGATTTAATTGCCAATGCCCATACAGTTCATTGATCGTCAGCCGCGTTTCCACGTCGTGCCGTCTTTCTTATCCTCCAACGTGATGCCGATGTTCTTCAGGCCGTCACGAATCGCGTCGGACAACGCCCAAAGTTTCTGGGCGCGCACCTCTTTCCGTATATCAATGAGGAGTTGAATAAGGCCCCCTTCCATGGCTCCATTGGAGCTGCCGCCGGTCTCTATCGCTTCCGGGATCAGCCCCAGGATATCTCCTCCAAATTCACGATAGACCCGGTCAATCGCGAGCAGGGATGCGGCAGTATACGGCGTACCGGTGTTCAGCAGCGTGTTGACTTCACGCGAAAAGTCAAACAGGATCGCGATGGCCTGGGGGGTATTGAAATCGTCATCCATGGTCTCTCGAAGACGCGCTTTGAACATGGCAAGGTCGATCAACGCATCTGCCGTTCGCGATTCCGTTCCGGCCCGGGCCAGCTCATGACGGAGATTCCGGACGGTGTTCAGCAACTTCTCCAATCCGGCACCCGCCCCCCGCAACGCTTCGTCGCTGAAATCGAGAGGACTCCGGTAGTGACTTTGCAGGATGAAGAACCGGAGGATCAACGGGTTAAATTTCTTGAAGGCATCCTTCAGCGTAACGAAGTTCCCCAAGGACTTGGACATTTTCTGTCCATTCACCGTAACGAGGTTGTTGTGAATCCAATAAGTTGCGAAGGCATGTCCGGTCGCGCACTCGCTCTGCGCGATCTCGCATTCGTGGTGCGGGAATTGGTTGTCGAGTCCACCGCCATGGATATCGAACCGATCCCCGAGGTATTTCATCGACATGGCAGAGCATTCGATATGCCAGCCGGGAAAGCCTTCGCCCCACGGACTCGGCCAGCGCATGATGTGTTCCGGGTCGGCCTTTTTCCAGAGGGCAAAGTCCTGTGGAGCCCGCTTGTCCGAGCGTGTTTCCACGCGCGTCCCTTCCACCATCTCCTCCACGGAACGCCCCGAAAGCTTCCCGTAGTCCTTGTACTTCCTCACATCAAAGTAAACCGAGCCTTTGACTTCGTAGGCAAACCCCTTCTCGAGAAGCTGCTTGACCAGTTCGATCTGCTCGATGATGTGACCGGTCGCGCGCGGGGAGATGTCGGGGCGGAGAACGCCGAGAGCATCCATGTCCTCGAAATAGCTGTGCGTGATCGTCTCCGCGACCTGCATCGGGTGCACTTTGTCGATCTTCGACTGCTTCAACATCCGGTCTTCGCCGTCGTCCAGCAGGTGACCGACATCCGTGATATTCTGGACGTAGAGAACTTTGTACCCGAGGAAGCGGAAATACCTGACTATGATATCAAACGAAACGTAACTCTTGGCATGGCCGATATGGGAGTGGCTGTAGACCGTCGGTCCGCAGACATACATGCCAACGCGACCTTCATGAAGAGGTTTAAACTCTTCTTTCTGACGCGACAGCGTATTGTAAATATTCAAAGCCATCTGATCACTTTTTACTTTTCGCTTCTTACTTATTTTTTACTTTTTCATTTTTAGTTTTTAATTGTTACTTCTTCAGCCCCATCAACTCCCTCGCCCCTTCCAACCCGGCCTCCGTCACTTCTGTTCCGCTCATCAGCTTCGCCACTTCCTCCACCCGTTCATCCAGATCGAGCTTCCGCAGGCGCGTCAAGGTACGCTTTTCTTTTTCCACTTTCTCCACCACAAAGTGCGTGTCGGCAAGTCCGGCGATTTGCGGTAGGTGCGTGATGGCGATGACCTGGTGAAGCTGGGAAAGGTTCTTCATGCTCTTCCCGACCGATTGCGCGATCCGTCCGCTCACACCGACGTCGATTTCGTCGAAGATCAACAACGGAAGCCGCTCGGACCTGGCGAGGATTGTCTTCAAAGCGAGCATCACCCTCGAAATCTCGCCGCCGGAGGCGACTTTCACGAGCGGTTTCGGGTCCTCTCCCATATTCGTCGAGAGATGGAACTCGACAAAGTCCATTCCTTTGGGGTTCGCTTCGTACAACTCCCGGCCAAGCTTCACAAACGCCGGCTGATGTGCGCCGTTGGTTTTGCCCATCGGTCTGTTCTCGATCCTGACGTCAAACCGGGCGTTGGCGATCCCAAGCCTGGCGAGTTCGGCGACGATCGACCTGCCGACTTTTCCCATGAGTTCCTGCCGTTTCGCGGAGAGGCGCTGCGCCGCCGCGGAGCATGATCGGCGCTCCCGTTCAATCCGGTTGGTGAGTTTCCGGATCTCCTCTTCGAAGTTCTCGGCCAGGGTAAATTCCGCCCCGATCCTCTCCCGGTGATCGAGAATCGCATCGACCGAACCACCGTACTTTTTCTTCAACATGGCGAGCTTGCCCAGCCGCTCGCGGATCTCCTCAAGTCGCTCGGGGTTAAACTCAATCTTGGAGTTATAGCTTTGGACGAACTTCTCAACTTCTCCAATGATGGCGACTGCCGACGCACATTCGTTTTTTATTTCTTCAAATGACCGGTCGATCTCGCCGAGGTCCTCTAACTGGTTGCGGGCGCGGACGAGCTGGTCATAGACGGCCTGATCTCCTTCGTACAGCATCTGGTGGAGTTGCGACGTGGCCTCGAACAGTTTCTCCGAGTTCTCCAGGATCTTCAGCTCGGACTCCAGCGCATCCTCCTCCCCGGCCTGAGGCATCACCGCGTCGATCTCCTCGATCTGAAATTTGTAGAGGTCTCGTTTCTCCCGAAGTTGTCGTTCTCTCGCCTGGAGCCCCTCCAGGTCGCTGAACAACCCCCCCAAGGCATCGTACGACTCCCGGTATTCCACCCGTAATCCCTCAAGCCCGCCGAAGTCGTCCAGCAGATCGATATGCGTCTCCGTCCGCAGCAACGACTGGTGTTGATGCTGGCCATGCAGATCGACCAGCAAGTCCCCAATGGATTGGAGGACACCGAGCGTCACCGGTGAATCATTGACGAAACAACGGCTCTGCCCTTTCGCGGAAACTTCCCGGCGGAGGATGAGTTCCTCCAGGACATCGATCTCCTGCTCCTGGAGAAGGAGTTTCACGATTTTGTTTCCCGACGCCCCAAACACCGCTTCGACGATGGCTTTCTCGCTCCCCTTCCGGACAACGTCCGGGCTGGCCCGTTCCCCCAACACAAGACTCAACGCATCGATGAGGATCGATTTTCCGGCTCCGGTTTCCCCTGTGATAATGTTGAGGCCCGATTCGAAGGAAACTTCGATTTCCTCGATAAGAGCGTAGTTTTTAATTGTCAGGGTTTTGAGCATGGGGTGATGATTTGAATGGCTCAAATGTACCGAAAAAAACCGGAAATTCAATCAAACACGGGTCCTGGGGAAACCTTCTTGAGAAGAAATTCCTCCATTGCTTTTCTCAACCGTAATTCCGTGGGCGGTTCAATTCAACGACGGAGTGGAGGGGAAGGTAAGGTCGAAAAAGTTGAGATCCGGCGCATCAGGAAGGATGCCATGGTAATAGGCATACCGGATGAACTCTGTGAGGCTCTCTTCTTCCTCTTTTCCGAGAGTATAAGTGAATGGAGAGAGATACTCCATCGCTTCCTGGGGCGATAACAAATACTTCCGGGCCAGTTGCCCGGCAATATCGGCGAGATGCTGAACGCCGCCCCGTGACAGCGAGGCGACCTGTGGGAGAAAGAGTTCCCGTTCACTCTCCTCCCGCCCGACCCACATCCCATGAACATACGGGAGATCGGTAAGGTCATTCCATTCTTCCACAAGGTCGAGTGAAAAAAGGGAAGGGGAAGTTTTGGAGCGGGGATGGGGATTGACCACCAGTGCGGCATCGGCTTTGCGCAGCATCGCATCGAGTTCCGCCATCATAGGAACGAACTGGACTTCGTGCCGCTCTCCGGGGAGGTCGGAATATTTTTCCGCGAGGATGATTTTCGAGAGGACGATCTCGGAGGTATAGCGGACATCGACCGCCACAGTCCTGATCGTGCGGACATCCTGTTTGACAAACATCTCAATCGTGCCGGAGCGGGTTGACGAGGCGACGCAGACCCCGGGCAGAATGCGGTAGTCGCCGCCGTAGCGTGCATAATCGATGGGAGACAACAAAGCGCATCCCGCCTCGTGAAAAGGGGGGATGCGCTCTCGGAATACTCGTGCAAGGTTCGCCGGAACGTCGGTCAGAACCTGAAACGCCGGTGTCGCTCCGTACAGCAACGGTTGCACGTACGCGGCGTCAGGAACACCGAGGTGCACCATCATGCAATCAGGCGCTCGTCTTCTGGGTGACGGCTTTCGCGGCGAGCTTGCGCAGGTAGTACAGTTTCGCGCGGCGCACCGAGCCTTCCTTCACCCGTTCGATCTTCGCGATGCGGGGGGAATGGAGCGGGAAGATACGCTCGACGCCGACGCCATCGGAGATCTTGCGGACGGTGAACGTCGAGTTGACGCCCGAACCCCGCCGGCTGATCACGACGCCCTGGAACTGCTGGATGCGTTCCTTGTCGCCTTCGACCACGCGCACGTGCACGTTGATCGTATCGCCGGGTCCGAATACGGGGCGGTCCGATTTTAATTGTGTCGCTTCAATGAGTTTCAGCTTATCCATAATGCTTTCTCCAATAGTAATTCAAACCACCGTTATAAGAACTCAGTTCTGTGTACAAAGAAGCGCTTTTTCTTAACCACCGATCAACACAGATACTATACGCCCGGCATCTTACATTCTTCTACCTCGGTGTCAATCCGTGTGCCATCCGTGGTAAATACAACCTGGGGTTGTCAACCAGTTATCGGAATGGATCTGTGTTGAGCAGATCACTGCGCCGCGTTTTCGTTCGTTCCAACCGTTGCCGCTCGCGCCATTCCTGAATGTCGGCATGATCCCCCGAAAGAAGGACTTCCGGCACCTTTTTTCCGCGGTACTCCGGCGGCCGGGTATATTCGGGCCAACCCAGCAACCCGTCCTGGAAGGAGTCGCTCAGGGCCGATTCACTGTCGTTCAATACGCCCGGCACCAGCCGTGCAATCGAGTCGACCAAGACGGCAGCCGCCAGTTCCCCTCCCGTCAGCACATAATCCCCGATGGAAATTTCCCGCGTCACAAGGGCCTCCCGCACACGCTCATCCACCCCTTTATAATGACCGCAGATCAAGAGCAGGTTTGTTTTCAGCGAAAGATCGTTGGCAAGACGCTGATCGAACTTCTCCCCTCCGGGCGAGAGCAGGATGATCTCATCATAGGCGCGCTCGCGGCAGAGCTGTTCAACACACTCAAAGATCGGTTCCGGCTTGAGCACCATCCCTGCGCCACCGCCGTAGGGTGTATCATCGATCGTTTTATGCTTGTCGTGCGCGTACTCCCGGAGGTCGTGCACCACCAACTGAATCTTCTCTTTCTCCTGTCCCCGCTTGAGGATGCTTTCTTCGAACGGGCTCTCCAGGAGTTTCGGCAGCCCTGTCACGATATCGATCCGCATCACTCCAGCATTCCTTCCAGGGGGTTGATGACAACACGCCGTTGTTTGAGGTCGACTGCCATGATGACCTGCTTGAGGGCCGGGATCAACATTTCTTTGCCGTCGTTCATCACCACCCACACATCATTGGCGGGAAGCTGCAGGACATCCTGCACGTTCCCCACAATGTCCCCCGCTTCCGTTACAACCTGCAGTCCGATGATATCGTGGATGAAGTACGATCCGGAAGCAGGCTTCCTGCCTTTGGATTTTCTTACATACACCAATTGGCCGCGCCGGGACTCGGCGGCGGATTGTGTTTCAAGTTCTTTCAGTTTCAGGACAACGCCGGAACGGTTCTGACGGGAACCGGCAATCGTAAATCGTTCGACCGCCGTCTCATCCGGGCCAACCCAGACTTCCTTCAACTCTTTGAACCGCCGTGGATCGTCGGTCAACGAGAGAAGGTTCACTTCGCCCCGGATACCCACGGTTCGGGTGACCTGGCCGACGGCGATGAGGTCCGATGGCAGGGGTGCGGCACCCTTAAGTTTCATTCTTCAACCAATGATATCGAGTACTGCTTTCCTGCCTTCTTTAGCGGCCACGGCGCGGAGTAACACCCTGAAGGATGAGGCCGTCCGTCCTTTCTTCCCGATCAGTTTCCCCACATCGGGCTGGTCCACTTTCAACTTGAAGATCAGTCTGTCTTCCTTTTCCTCCAGATCCACCACCACTGCTTCGGGTCGATCGACGAGATGCTTCGCAACGTACTCCACGAATTCCTTCATAGTCCACCTCCATCATTAATCAACATTCAACGCACTGGACCGTTGCACTCGTAACCACTTGCCGCCACGGGGGATTGTGGGATCCTCCGGGACGGACTCAGGCCTCCGGAGCCGCTGCTGCGGGGGCTTCCGCTGCGGGGGCTGCCTCTGCCGGCTTCTCTGCCGCTTTCTTCTTCTTTTCGGATCTGCGCACCTTGCGATCGGCATCCCGCGTGGAGCGTTCAACCTGCTGCATCTGCCACCGCTCGAGAATGGACTGCTTCTTTGCTTCGTCCACACCGTTCTTCGTCAGGGTCCATCGCAGCCAGAGCCCGGACCGGCGGAACAGCGAACGGACGGTATCGGTCGGCTGGGCGCCTTTGCGCAGCCAGTCGATGATCCGCTCTTCCTTCAATGTCAGAGCGATCGGGTTGAGATTGGGGTTGTACTGCCCCACCGTCTCGATGAACCGACCGTTGCGGGGCGAGCGGATATCCGCCGCTACGACCTTATAGATCGGATGTTTCTTTTTGCCTTCTCTTCGCAATCGTAACTTAACCACGGGTACTCCTGTTGATTGATGGGTGTATGGATTGTTTTCAAGTCGTTGAGTTCAACCGGTTGGAAAGCGCATGCCTCGCATCGCTTTCTTCATGTTTCCCTTGCTGAATCGCCTCATCATCTTCTGCATTTCTTCAAACTGCTTCAGCAGCCGGTTAATCTCCTGCACGGAGGTACCGCTCCCTACGGCAATCCGGCGACGGCGGCTTCCGTTGATCATCGAGGGCCGGGCCCGTTCCTCTTTTGTCATGGACTGGATCATCGCCTCGATGCGGACAAGCGCCCGATCGTCCACCTGCACATCGTTGGGGATCCGATTGGCGCCGGGAATCATCGACAGCACCTGGCTTAATGGACCCATTTTTTTGACTTCGTGAAGCTGCTCCAGGAAGTCCTCAAGCGTAAACTGCGACTTCCGGAGTTTCTCCTCCAGCTTCACCGCCTTAACCTGGTCGAACTGCTCCTGCGCCTTCTCAACGAGGGTGACGATATCACCCATCCCGAGGATGCGGGAGGCGATCCGGTCCGGGTGGAACGGTTCCAGGGCGTCCAGCTTTTCGCCGACCCCGATAAACTTGATCGGCGTTTGAACTACTGCGCGGATCGAAAGCGCTGCGCCGCCGCGGCTGTCGCCGTCAAGCTTCGTGAGAACGACCCCGTCGAAGTTCAGGCGATCGTGGAAGGCCTTCGCCGTGTTCACGGCATCCTGCCCCGTCATCGCGTCCACGACGAAAAGAATCTCGTGGGGGGAGGTCTTCTCCTTGATCGCGGCGACTTCTTGCATCATTGCCTCATCGACATGCAGGCGCCCTGCCGTATCGATGATGACCGTATCGCGAATGTTTTTGCGGGCAAAGTCGATGGAATCCGTGGCAATCTTCACGGCCCCGGCTTCCCGGTCCACATAGACAGGTATGCCCAATTGCTTCCCCAGCATCATCAACTGGTCGATGGCCGCGGGACGATAAACGTCCGCTGCCACCAGGAGAGGGTTGCTCCCCTTCTTCTTCAGGAAGTTTGCCAGTTTCGCGGAAAATGTGGTTTTACCGGAACCCTGCAAGCCCGCAACGAGGATCACCGTCGGGGGCGTGTTCGAGGTCCGGATTTCCGCCTTCGACTCGCCGAGCAGCTTGACCATCTCATCATAGATGATCTTGATGATGAGTTGTCCCGGCGTGATGCTGTTCAGAACTTCCTGGCCGACCGCCCGCGCCTGGACTTTTTCGATGAAGTCCTTCGCGACCTTGTAGTTGACATCGGCATCTAAAAGAACACGGCGGACCTCACGGAGGGTTTCCGTTATATTCGCCTCGGTGACCTTCCCTTCGCCGCGAAGCTTCTTAAAGACCGCTTCAAGCTTCTGACTTAAACTCTCAAACATGCCGCTACCACCTCGTGTGAAATCCTCAACCCTAAAAAAACATCCGAAATCCCCCTAAACCCCTCGATGTTGAGATTTCGGAAGCTTGGGATCACAAAATTTTGGGTTACAAAGTTAGGGAAAAAAAGGGCCGCAATCAAGGCAATTTTTAGCGGTTGAGGGAGAAAAAACCACTGTCTTCGCTTGGTTGCCGAAGCGATCCACCCCCGGCTTCAATCGGCCCAACACAACTACCCAAATGCATACAGGATATTCTGGATTTTATATAACATCTCCGCCGCGTCCCATGTTTTTTCGATGAAATCGAGGGCGCCATGCTTCATCGCCTCCACCGCCGACTCAACGGAACCGTAGCCGGTAATAAGGATCACCTTGGACTGGGGGTCGTGTGCTCGTATTTCCTTCAGGACCTCGATCCCGCTCATGCTCGGAAGGCCAAGATCCAGGAAAACAAACGCGGGGCGATGCTCCTTGTAGAGTAAAACTCCCTGCGGCCCATCTGCCGTCGTAAGGACATCATACCCCTCCTTCGTCAGCAGCAATCGGAGGAGTTCGAGATCCATTTCGTCGTCGTCGATCACAAGAGCCTTGTTCATGGTTCCCCCTTTCTTTTATGAGCGATGATGAACTTACGCTACCCGACCCAGATCGGAGCCTGCTTTGGGTGGTTCCCTTGTTGTCCGGACCCATTGGTCGGGACGGCCACGGACGGACAGCTTGAGGTATAAGACAAACTTCCAGAACGCATAGCGGGGTAAATGAAACAATGCCTTGTAGGCAGAGCGCTCTACTCGCGCTGCCCCAAGCCCAAGCAGCACATAGGCGACGCCCATGGAAACGACACACAACCATGGCACAATAAACCGATCGGCCCCTTCCAACCCGGCTGCGGCCAGTCCAGTCGTCACGAACAACAGTCCGAGCGAGATGACCAGTACATTCACGAATGCAGGCATGATGAGGTCGACCAGAGCTTCCAAATAAACTAACGACCCTTTCCGGACCGCTGTTCTCAGGAGCTGTCCGGCATAGGCCCGGACCACCGGAATCCTTCCCCCCTCCCACCGGGCGCGTTGTGACTCTGCATTCTTTGCCTCCTCCGGCATCCGTGCATACACCATAGCCTCCGGGGCAAAGGTCACATGAACCCCCCGCAACAACAACTTCAACCCGTATTCAAGATCCTCAGTGAGGGAGTACGCGTCCCATGGATTCTTCCTCAGAACTTCCGACAAGAAACACATACCGTTACCCCGTAAACCGGCCGAGCATCCAATCACCCTCCTGCCAAGAGGGCGGACGTAGTTAAAGAGAAGCAATGCAATCCGCGTCACCTCCGGGCTCCAGGCTCCCGGCTGCGGAAGAACCACATCTGCGGCCTGGATAACTTTTGCCCCATCCTCAAGGTACCGATTGATCGCCTGCAGGAAGTTTTCCGAAATCTCGGTATCCGCGTCGACAACGACCACGGCATCGTACCGCGAACCGGGAGCAAGGATCCTGTCGAAGCACCACCGGAGAGCATACCCTTTTCCACGGTGATCCGGATCGTGGCGCTCAAGCACGGCGGCACCCGCAGACCGGGCAAGATCCGCAGTCTCATCTGTACAATTATCGGCTACGACGACGACATCAAAAAGGCGTTTGTCGTACTCCATCGCGGAGAGGCTCCTCAATGTCCTCGCGATTACCAGCTCCTCATTGTGAGCCGGAACTACGACGGCAAACACACGCGATCTGCGGGCGGTCAGGTCCTTTTTTTCCCCTCCGAACAACGCGAGGATGCTCAGAGCCATCATATAGGCTAGAAAGAACCCGGGCAGAATCAGCAAGGCGATCTCCGTTATCCAAACAGCAGTTTCCATGGTTCTTCAACGCCCCCCGATTGATCCGACCCGCTCCTTGCCCTCCGCCAGGCTCGAAAAAAAGCCTGCCACGTACGTGAACGGCGCCGTATAGTTGATTGCGACCTCGTTGACATAATAATTTTTTCCGTTATCCTCGTAGCATTTACCGGGAAATCCGGAAAGCACTTTTCCTCTTAATCTCCCATTCTTGTTGGCCCCTCCCACAATCAACCCTGGAACCGGTGATCCCGCCCGCAGCATCATCGAGAATTGGTGATAGGGATGCTTGACGGGCCGGTCACCCACTCCCGTGATGAATGTCTGATCGAATGGATTGCGGCCGAGAATATAGTGAAGTTGATCGAGCGCCCCTTCCCGGTAGCGGGCCGAACCCAGGATGCGGAACGCCTGGATCAGGTCGAGAGCATATCCAAGAGCCACGCTGTTTGATCCCCAATAATACTCCTCTGCACCGAGCACATGCCGGTATCCGTTCTCCTCGATACGACCCAGGAGCCGGTCGGCATAGCGGGTCAGGGTCGCCACAATGAACGCCCTCGCGTCGTTGTCCAAAGCTTCTCTGGGTCCCATCATATACGAATAGTAGGCGAAGTTCTGGACGTTTTGCCAGCTCACCGTGTACGTCATTCCTCCCAATTGTTTAAACCGGGTAAGGAAGTATCGATGGTACTCCAAGCTCCCGGTCGTCCGGTAAAGCTCTGCCGCTCCCCACAACCGTTCGTCCTCGTCCTTCGTGTCGCCGTACTCTCCCCCCTCCACCCCCGGCGGGTTTCGGAATCCCCCGGAGGGAACAATCGATGGGTTTGCCTCGAGAAACTTCCACGCGTGGATAGAGGAGCGGAGGAGCCGTTGGGCAAACGGGGGATCGAAATGATCGTAGATGCGCGCCGCTTGAGCCATAACCGCTGCAAAGGCCCCGGTGGCTGCACTGCTGACACCGAAGATGTACCGCTGATCGGGGTCACGGTCGGGGAGATATTCTCCCGTCCATTTTTTTGTCGACACCTTGTGATGGACCCCCCCGTCCCTGCGTTGCATCTTGAGAAGCCACTCTAATTCCCAGCGCACTTCATCCAGAAGGTCGGGTATCCTATTCCCGGCCTCCGGGATTGAAAGCTGTCCATCGACAAATTTCGACGGGTGAAGTTCATGCAGGGAGAGTAAACACGCCGCGCTGACGGCCGCGGTGGCAACGAACTTCCCGTAATCCCCCGCGTCATGCCACCCCCCGGTCACGTCCATGTGCTCCGATGGTTTGTCGAAGAAAACCGCATCGGCCGTGTGGCATGGAGGGTGCCGCCAGGGCGTACCATTGTCCATCTCCGTTCCACACCGTTGATAGTAGAAACTCTCAATCGACGCTAGGGTGGCAACGTCGTACACATCCGCCGCGACGACGAATTCCGGTGACACCATGGACGTTTCCCGGATCCGCAGTTGATAACGGCCCGGACTCTTGAGACTTGAGAAGTCGATCTCGTGCATCGAATCTCCCGTGTTCCGGTCGTTTATTCCGAGCGCACCAACTTTGCCGTTGAGGATCGGTTTATTCGTTGCGAGGTTCATTACCTCGAACTCGTCGCCGGGGACTGTACGGATAAAGGCGATTTTCCGATCACCGGGTCGGTATCCGGCCTGATTCAGGAGAATTCGTTCTGCACGCTCCCCCTGTTGCCCCGTCAGTAGGTTGAAGGTTGAGCCCAGAAAAATCAATATGCGCCAAATCGGCATCATAGCCTCCTCACACCTCGTTATGAAGAACACTCTCTTCTTGAGTTATACCCGGTTTGCCGCCGTACCGGAACGGGGGAGCCGGCATCCCATGGGTTGTCGCATGGCTCTCCAGAAGCCTGGCTATTTTTTGTTCCTTCGTCATCAGGAGATCGCGCACAACCCATGAAACAATCGCCGGGCGTGTGCGGAACATCGACACGTTGTACGGCAGGTAAGGCGATCCAAACGGCACATAGATCCGCAGCGGCACGTCCAGATCCAGGGCGAGTTGCCGTATCGTGACCGGCAAGCTGAACATTTGTTCGACCTCGCACCGTGTTTTCGTTCGCTTGAGTTTCAGGATCGATTCATGGACCAGCGGGCGATCATGAGATGCGATGCTGACATTGGCACAGCGCCCTGCTGTGAGGTCGACAAGAGAGCGAAAGTTCTCGTCCGCGTCGATTCCCGGCGCGGACGGATCCGGCCACTGCCCCTTGACGATGCGGAGTGCGATTCCCCAATCGATGACCCGTTCAAGATCGTACAAACTCCTTTTCCACCGAGCCGGGAGCGTGCATGCAATGTTATGGTAATAACCGGCAGCGTATTCCACCAACCGAAGTGCTCCCTCAGCCGAGGCCGGATCCAGTGCATCGAACCTGACCTGAACACACCCTTCCCTGGCTTGGTCGAGAAGGGCGCGGAGCAACCCCCGGTCATGGTCGAGAGTTGGTACTTTTATAGAGAGGGCGGATTTGAGGCATTCATCCACGATCGCGCGCAACGCTGCATCATAGAGTGCTGCCGCCCGAGCCGGATGAACCGACGGCGAGATCCATGGGCTTAGCGTTACCCCCCATCCCCGGGAGTCGATACTCCGGCAGACCTCAAGCGCATCATCCAGGAGCGGGCCTGCGATATGGGACCTTGCCATGCGACAGATCGTGCGTTCTTTTAATCGTGTCAGGAGAGTTTTCGGCATCAAGCGAACCTTGCACTTTTTGAATGAAATGCATTCCGAAGCATGAATTTCCCGCCATCCATTCCAAGGTTTAACAAAGAGTTTGTGGAGAGCGGATAGAGCCGATAAGTCAAGTACTGATGAATCTTCTCCGTCCACATATGGAGCCATGGCTCATCGGAGCCGAGAAATTCATACCCCGTCAATTTCCTGCTGAACGCATGGCGTATCGATTCATGAACAAGCAGGATACCCGGGGAGCAATGGCTAAATGCTTCATCGTATCCGATCTTCAGTACCCAGAACCGGTCCGCATACTCTACGCCGATAAGCGCTGAGGCAGGCTGACCTCCGATTCGGAGGAAGGCCATACGGAGTGATCCGTTTCTTGCCGCTGTTTTCGTATAAGCCGTAAAGAATTTTCGAAGCTGGGGATGGAGCCGAAGGCTTGTCCCCTCCCTCCCTTTCCAGCCTGCCTCTTCCACACGCATGAATTCGACAAGATATCGAAGAACGTTTGTCTCGTCCAGAGCAACCATTTGGAATTGCACGGGACCGATTTCTTCCGCCCGTCGGCGAGCCCTTCGAAGCGTCCACCGTCGTTTGGACGAAAGGCTCCCTTCAAATTTCTCCCATGTCGTTTCGATGGGAAGCCACGGGGAAGTGGAACCCAATCGGAATTGCAGGAACTGACGTTTATCGCACGCCGCCGGTATCCGTGAAACCTCAAGGGAATCAGTCCCAAACCGCCGCAGGATGAGAGGAGCATCTTGCGACACAAGATAGTCCAGGATTTCGTCGAGCGCTTGTTCGGAATCATAGAGAAATCCGGTCGGCTCAAACAAGAACGAACTGCCAAGGACCTCTAACCGCGTACATCCCTTCTGCCTCACCCTGATACATGGCGCTACCGCCGAAAAATCCTTTGTCGTACCATTGAGAACAATGTATAGTTGTCCCGGCGGGCATGCCGCCTCTGCACAAGCGAAAAACCAATCATACTGCAGGAGAGGTATTCGCGAATTGCGCGCCAAGGCATCCCACGAGGACTTCAATTGGAGCATTTGCTCCTTATCCCGAATAACGGTAATCATGGCTCCTGAAACCGACCTCTCAATGTTTTGGCGTTTTGTTGCACCAGGGGCTCTGCAGGTACCGGCAGGTGGAGGCGCCGTTGCGCAGGAACGGCGTCCGTCCTCAGCGAGCTCGGACGAGCCGTCGACCCAGAAAGCGGGCGAAACCACCCGAAGATATATCGGAGCATTATCCGTTTGAGAAACCCTGCGATCGAGTGGAGGAACGGAATGGGGTCACGCGGATCGAACACGCGGTACGTCGTTCTCCAGAAGAGGGATTTCACATACGAGAGCGTTGTCCACTCCCCCAACTTCCTATAACCGGCCACAAATGCGCGAAGATCCTGTTTCATATAGAGAAGCCGGACATCCGGCTTGTATTGCATGCGCGGGAGCAGGTGCGTGTCCACTTGATGATGATATGCGATTGCAGCGAGGTTCACACCGGCATGCGATCCGAGAAGCTGCCACAGGTTGTACCGTGTATTGATTTCCAGGATCTTATAGTTCCCTTCCTGCGCGTCCCATTTGTAGTCTATCTTGACGATGCCGCGAAAACCGATCAGCTGAAGAAGTCCCAAGCTCAACTGCGCAAGGCTGTCGTTCTGAACGGTTCGGATATAGGCGCTCCCCCCTGTATGCGGCGGGTAGGTCCGGATTTTTCTGCCGACGAAATATCCAAGACATTGCGACCGTTCGTTGAAATACCCATGGAAACTCTGAATCGCATCGTCCCCACCATCGATATAGGATTGAATGACAAAGCCGGCCGCGCGGGACGGAAGCCCATGACAGAACTCCAGTAATTCCTCGCGCGAGTCGATCCGGCGAAGAGCCTTTTTGTACGGACCATACCGCTCCCATTGTTCCTCGGTATCCCAAACCCAGTCCTGACTGAATGCGGGTTTGACGATACAGGGAAACGAGTTCCAGGCGAAACGTGGGTTTAGTACGGATCCGCCTGTCACAGTCATTGTCCTGGGAACCGGCAACCCCTTTTCCTCCGCAATCCTTGAAAAGAGAACTTTATTGAACAACCCTTCCAATATTCGTTCCGGAGGCAGAAGAAACCGGAATATCGGTTCGAGCTCTCTGCGGAAATGCCAGACAAACGCAAGCTCTGCATCAGAGACATAGAAAAGAACGGGCTTGTCCGTGCACCTCCCGGCGGCTTCACGCAGTATCTCCAGGATCTGTCCATGATGCTCCCCCGTGAACGCAGGGAGTATGAATCGCCCCATACAGTAACGGGAATAGAAAGCGATATCATTCCGTTGGGATGATGCCACGAGGCTCTGTATTCC
>JACPUH010000027.1 GCA_016192345.1 Ignavibacteriales bacterium
CTTCGCCCTCTATTTTGCGAAAATGGATCTGACCCCTTCTTCCGTTGTGGCATACTACAACGGGTCGGAAGAGGAGTTCCGTCCCGCGCGCACCTACCAGTCGATGCTGGAGGTCTCTCACATGCACCTGCCGATGATGGCGATGGTGATCCTGCTGCTCACCCATCTCATTATCTTTGCCCCGTTTTCCCGGGGAGGCAAGATCGCGTTCATCGCAACCGCGTTCCTGTCGGGACTGTTCAACGAAGGGGCAAGCTGGCTGGTCCGGTTTGTGCACCCGGAATTTGCATGGCTCAAGGTCGCCTCGTTTCTCACACTGCAAGCGAGCCTGATCTTCCTCCTGGTCTCGCTCGGCTTGTACCTGTACCACGCGTGGCAGAAAACCAAAGCCGTTCAACAGTCGCGGATGCTGGAGGAGGAATTTGAAGAGGCTGTGGAGGAAGAGCAACACCTACCGTAATGCGAACTATCATCAACCCATATTCCCGTCGGGAGTTTCTGAAGCGATCATCGCGGGCCGCCTCGGGGTTTGTCCTGCTTTCTTCCGTCCCTTCGTTTCTCCGATCCGCCACACGGAGTGGATCTCTTTTTTATAGAGAGCGCGCGTTCTTCACGATGGGAACGACGGTCGTCATTTCCGCCTATGGTGAAAGCAGGGAGCAGATCGACCACGCCGTAACGAAAGCTTTTCAGGCCATCCAGCGATGTGACGATCTGATGAGTCTGTACAAACCGGAAAGCGATCTCTGCCGGCTCAATCATTTCGGGGGACGCGAACCGGTTTGTCTTGATGAAAGCATCGTCGAAATCCTTCATCAGGCGAAACATGTTCATGATCTTTCCAGCGGTGCCTTTGATGTCACGATCGAACCTTTGATGCAATTATGGGGATTCCGAAACGAGCGAGGGGGATCACTTCACCCCCCCACCGATAGGGAAATCGCTCTCGCCCTGGACGCCGTGGGATTCAAGAATATTTTCTTTGAGGGCCAAAATCAGGTTGGACTTTTACACCCGGACGCAAAAGTGGACCTGGGAGGCATTGCAGTCGGCTACTCGGTGGATGCCGCGGTGAACGTGTTGCGGCGTGAGGGGATCGAGTCTGCCTTTATCAACCATAGCGGCGATGCATACGCGATGGGCACACCGCCGGAAAGCGAGGGGTGGGGAATCGGGATCCCCAATCCGATGAATACGCACGAGTTGGTTTCAAACTTCAGTGTGCGCGACAAGGCAATCTCGACGTCCGGAAACTATGAGAAGACGGTCGAGATTCACGGAAGACCGTTCGGACATATCCTGGACCCGCGGACGGGGAAACCGGGAGACGCGGCCCTCAGCACAACGCTGATTGCCGATACCGCCATCACCGCCGATGCCCTTTCCACGGGAATGTTCTGTCTCGATGAGGATCAGCAGGCAGCCTTGGTCAATCGGGTCCATGGCCTCGAACTGATTCGAATTAAAGGAGATAAGACTGTTCCTGAAATCAGCCATTGGGGCAGGGGCTGACCCCATATTCGGCCCAATTGCATCTCATTCCCGGAAGTGGTACTTTCATAATGGTTCCTATGAGCGAAGCGCAAGCCATCACGTTGTCGGAAGATCAAATCCTTGAATCCCTCAAGGAGTGTTACGATCCGGAGATACCGGTCAATATCGTCGACCTCGGACTCATTTACGGCATTACGATTGTGGACGACTGGGTTGGAGTGAAGATGACATTAACCTCCCCCGGATGTCCCGCCAGCACGATGATCTCGGAACAGGTGAAGGAACGGGTGAAAAAGGTCCCCGGCGTCGGTGATGTGGATGTGCGGATCGTCTGGCAGCCGGAATGGACCCCGGCAAGGATGACCGATGAGGCGCGGAATAAATTAGGGTGGAATAAATAAGGTTTGTTGTACCATTCTTCCGTTATGGGAGAAGGAGGAAAGGGCGTCCCAAACCATAGGACGCCTTTTTTTTGTGCCCTTGTAACTTACCCTCACCCAACTCCGTATCACTGAGCCGTTGAACCGTGATGATTCCGAAAAAGTGTTCTGCTTCGGTTCTTCGGCAACTCAGTTGAATCTCCCATTTCCCGCTTCCCGTTATGAACCACACAGCTCTTGAAACAGTCGGGCTCACGCGTTCGTTCGGCGGACTCATCGCCGTCAACAACATTCATCTCAACGTTGAAGCCGGCAGCGTCTTCGGCTTCCTGGGACCCAACGGCGCGGGCAAGACCACGACCATCCGTATAGTGCTCGGACTGATCAAGCCGGATCGTGGCCGGGTCATGCTCTTTGGACAGGATCTCTCCTCCCATCGTCTCTCCATCCTCGGCCGCGTGGGGGCTCTCGTCGAGACGCCTTCATTGTACAATCACCTGACCGGCTTTGAAAACCTTGAAGTGACGCGGAGACTGCTTGGGTGCCCCAAAGAAAATATCGAAAACGCCCTGGAGATTGTGAAACTGACAGAAGCGGCACACCGGCTGGTGCGCGAGTACTCGCTCGGGATGCGCCAACGACTCGGACTTGCCCTTGCTCTGCTGAACCGGCCGGAGATCCTGATCCTGGATGAACCGACCAACGGCCTGGATCCCGCGGGAATCCGCGAGATGCGCGCGCTGATCAAACAACTCCCTGCCCAATTCGGCATCACGGTCTTCCTCTCGAGTCACCTTCTCAGCGAGGTCGAACAGCTCGCATCGCACGTCGGCATCATCCATCAGGGCACATTGTTATTCCAGGGTTCGCTCAATGAACTGCACGCACATCAGCATGAGCGCCTGGTCCTGGAGGTGGACCGTCCTGCCGTTGCCATGGAACTCCTGACCCAACAGGGATGGCACGTGCAACGGGAAGAGAACAACCGTCTCACCGTTTCCTCCCAGGGACGGAAGGACGCCGCTTTCATCAACAGCCTGCTGGTGCGCGAGGGGCTGAAGGTGTTCCACCTCTCCCGGCAACAACCCTCCCTCGAGGAGACGTTCTTTCAACTGACCGGCGAACCGACTGCCGGGGATCCAACATGAACCAACTTCTCCCCGCACTTTCCTCAGAATCATTAAAGCTCAAGCGAACGCTGGCGCTCTGGATGGTATTCATCGCACCGTTTATTGTTATCCTGCTCCAGTTCTTTATCCTGTATGACCGGGCCAATTTTTTCGCCGGCCGTGACGCGTGGGGAGTGTTGATGTACGGTGTCACAAGCATCTGGGCGATCTTCATGCTCCCCCTCTTCATCACGCTGGAAACGGCACTCCTGAGCGGCCTTGAGCACTCCGGACAGAGTTGGAAACACCTGTTTGCCCAGCCGATTCCAAGGTGGAGTGTCTATGCGGCAAAGCTGTTGACGGTGATGGGGATGATTCTCGTCAGTACCGTGGTGTTAGTGCTTGGAGAGATAGGGGCGGGCAAGCTTCTTTCTGATCTGCGACCTGAACTCCGGTTTCATGAGTCCCCCAACCTCACCATGATGGTTCGGATGGCAACAATGGTGTACCTCGCATCATGGATTTTGCTTGCCTTCCATACGTGGGTCAGCATGCGGTGGAAGAGCTTCGCGCTTGCCGCTGGCGTTGGCGTTGCGGGGACATTCTTTGCCGTGTTTGCATCGGGAGCGAGGATTGGGAAATTTTACCCGTGGCTCTTCCCCGTGAACGCCGTGAGTACTTCTCCCGAACGCATGAAACTGGCGATCCTTCTCGGAATCATCGGGGGAGCAATTATTGCTGTGGTGGGTTGCTGGAACGTGGTGCGGAGGGATGTGGATTAGATGCCTTCTATAATATTATCCACGAAGTTCACCAAGGACACGAAGAAAAAGAAGTAAATTGGGCCGAAGCGTTGGTTTACACTAAATGGACGTGATCATCTGATGTACCGTTTCCACTCAAGAGTTCCAACACTTCCGAAATTGATCAAGAGACCCACGCGAAAGCTGGTCGTTTTGAGATAGTGAAGCAGTTGAGCTTCCTCCTTACCAGCGACAACATCGAGCGCTTTGATTTCAACAATAATCTTGTCAAAGCAGACGAAGTCCGCCTCATATTCTTTTCTTAACAAGACTTCTCTAAATCGAATCCTGAGTTTCTCGTAGGATTTGAAGGGGATGTTGTGTGCTGTCAGTACGATTTCCATGGCCTCGTGATAGACAGCCTCAAGAAATCCTGGCCCGAGCTCCTTATGAACTTCAATCGCGGCCCCGATGATCGCATAAACTTCTTTCCTTTAGAGAAGTTCACCCTCACTTTTCATACCTCTCTCCTCCACTCCCCTCAATTGCCTGTTACTCTTACTACACCTCTTAAAATTTTCTGATTTACAATTCTATTTCTTCGTGTTCTTCGTGTCCTTCGTGGATCATTCTTGTCTCAAGTTAAACCTTCCCTTTTCTTTTCTGGATGTCCTTCGCAAGGCGCCCGATTTTCTTCCACCGCTCTTTTTCTATCTGAGCAGCCCGCTGATCCTTTTTCCGTTCCAGGTACCGCAACTCGCGCAAGAGCTTTTGATAACTTTCGTACCGCCCCGCATCCAGTGAACCGTCGGTGAGAGCTTCCTGGACTGCACAGCCGGGCTCGGTTTCGTGTTCGCAGTCGCGGAAGCGGCATCCGGTTGCGAGGGCTTCGATGTCCTCAAAACTTCCGGCGAGTCCCTCCCCTCCCCAAAGCTGCAACTCCCGCATCCCCGGCGAGTCGATTAACATTCCTCCGGATGGAAGAAGAACAAGTTCGCGACGGGTCGTTGTGTGGCGCCCGCGGCTGTCCGTTTCCCGGACTTCCTGCGTCGGTTGCATGTCCCGGCCAAGAAGAAGATTGATTAACGTCGACTTGCCGACACCGGAGGACCCCAACAGAGCTCCGGTTTTTCCGGCCGGGAGAAACTCAAGGAGAGGTTCAACACCTTCATGGAGTTTCGCGCTCATCGTCAGGATCGGAGTTCCCATGGCAATGGATTCGACTTCCCCAAGGACTTCCTCAAGGTTTTCGCACAGGTCGCTTTTGTTCAGGATGATGACCGGTGAGGCGCCGCTTTCCCATGCAACAGTGAGGTAGCGTTCGATACGGCGGGGATTAAAATCGCCATCGAGTCCATTGACAAGAAATATCGTATCGACGTTCGCGGCGAGAACCTGTTCGTCCGTTTTTGCTCCGGGGACTTTGCGGGAGAATTTGCTTCTCCGCTCCAACACATGGTGGATCGAAGCAGAACCTTCCTCGACGCGTGGAGAGATCACGACCCAGTCACCAACCGTCGGGTAGACGTGGGTCCCTTCCGCTTCAAAGCGAAACTTTCCCGTTACCTCACCCCACAGTTCGCCATGCTCGGTGTACAGAACGTACCGGTCCCTGTGCGGTATTGCCACCCGCGCAACGGTGAAACCGCTTTCCCGAAACGGCGCCGCATGGGCTTCAAAAAAAGGATGCCATCCCAACTGCGCCAATGTCATTTCTGATTCCCCGGACGGAAGTTCAAAGGTTTAAAGTTCAAGGTCAAAGTTTAAAGTCCAAAGTTGAAAGTTGAAAGTTGAAAGTTTGAAGGAACCCATTTACTGTTCACGGTTCACAGTTTACGGTTTACGGTTCGCTTCTTCTAAGCCTATCGAAAACGCCATCTCCAGATCGTATCGCGAGAAGACCCGAAAAGCGATGAGCGTTTCGGAACGTTCAATTCCCTCCACCCGGCGGATGTGTTCCGTCACCACCGCGGCAAGCTCGTCATTTTCCTTCGCGCGGATGATCGCCGCCAGATCGTATTTCCCGGCAACGGAGTACACTTCCGTGACGCCGGGGAGAGCCGTCAGTTTTTCAGCGACGGAGTTGATTTTGTCGCGTTCGACGTTGAGCAATACAAGGGCTGTCACCATACGAGTCTCCTCTTTCTGATGGAAGAACACCGGCACGAAAAGTAAGCACGCCGGCCCCCAAAAGCAACCCTACTCCAATAAAGAGGTTTTCATCTCTCGAAACTTATTACCATCTTTGCCTGTCGATTAACTCAGAGTTTAACGTTTAAGGTTCAAAGTTCACCGTCCATTATTTGCTCTAACTTGACTACGTTTATCGCTGTTTCCGACATCCACGGCTCCTACGCCAAGGTTGCAGAGATGCTTGCCCGTGAGACCTCATTCGACGCGCTGATCATCGCCGGCGACCTCACCACAAACGGTTCTCCCCGTGAAGCCGAGGAGGCGTTGAAACTCTTCCACCAGTTCGGCAAACCGATCATTTCCGTTGCCGGTAATATGGATCCCGTGACGCTGGAACCGACGTTCGAATCCATGTCTTCGTACGTCAACGGCCGCGGCATCATCATCGACGAGGCTGGTTTCTTCGGAGTCTCCGGCTCACCCTTCACACCGATGAACACTCCCTATGAGCTTTCCGAGGAAACGATCATGGAACGGGCCGAAGCCGGGTGGAAGGATGTCGAATCCGCCCGATGGAAAATCTTCATCCCCCACGCACCCCCGTACAAGACGGCTATTGACAGACTCCTCTCCGGAAACCATGTCGGCAGCAAGGCAATCCGGACGTTCATCGAGCAGCACCAGCCTGACGTCGTGGTGAGCGGACACATTCACGAAGCGCGGGGAGTGGATACAATAGGAAATTCACAGGTCGTCAATTGCGGGCCGGCAGGGAAAGGCTATTACGTCATGATCGCAACCGATAATCAGATAACCGTGGAGGTGCGTGGATGAAAAAACCGGTGGTTGTGTTGTTCGACCTCGGCAACGTCCTAGTCCGGATCCACCCGGAGGCGTTCCTCCAGACGCTCGGCATCGACACAGTGGAGAACCGGAAAATGTACGGTCCGAAGGTGATCGAGATCGTCAAGCGGTACGAGCGGGGAGGGGATTCCACGGAACAGTATCTTTCCAGATTGGAAGGGCTCCTCAATCATGGGGAGTTTCATTTCAAGAGGGAACAGATCGAGCGGGCTATGCTCTCGGTCATCGGCAAGCCGTTGGAGGGCATGGAGGAACTTGCGCAACGCGCGGGCGCTGGAAACCGCGTCGGGCTTCTGAGCAACACCAATCCGCTCCATTATCATTTCTGCCTTGAAAACCTCCCGGTGTTGAGACACATCCCCGTTCACTTTCTTTCTTATCAGCTTCTCGCTCTCAAACCGGACCCGGCGATTTACCACGCCGTCGTGGAAGCCATCGACCTGCCGGCAGAAGAGATCCTGTTCATCGACGACATCGAAGAGAACATCACGGCTGCGCAGGGCGTCGGGATGCAAGGAATCAGGTTCGCGGAACCGGCGAGTCTGGAACGTGAATTGCACATCCTCGAAATTCTTTGACTTGGTTCCTTCATTGACGGCTCACATTTTTTATCCACGAAGTTCACTAAGGACACGAAAGAAAGAGATAAAAGACTCGTGAACGCTTTCCTCTGTTCATTCATTGCTCATCAATCCTTCGTGGCTTAAACACCTTCGTGGATCCTCACAACGAAACAGACTTGCTTTTAGGAATAAATCCCGTTATCTGAGAGCACACCACCCAACGATCCCTCGATCGCTGTGCCGTCCCCGGTAAATGAAAAAGGAAGATCATGTGAAAGCGATATTCCTCATCGCGGCCACAGTCTGCCCGGTTGTTTTCATACTGATAGCGGGCTGCAACCAGCCATTCGATCCCAAAGGAGAATTCCACGAGCAGCTTGTGGTCTATTCCATCCTCACGAACAACCGTCCCGTGCAGATCGTGCGGGTCTACTCCACGTACGATCCCCCCGGCTTCGATCCGCTTGCGCACCATTCAGAGAGACTCCTCACCGGCGCGACGGTGACTCTTCGCGAGGATGCCACGACATACTTCCTGGCCGACACGCTGATACCTCGCCCGGATACGAGCCGTTTCAGCACATCCATGGTCGCCTACTCAACGACGCAGCTTCGTCCGCAATTTGGCAAAGCCTACTTCCTCTCGGTGGAGACGGCGCAACTCGGGACCTCGACTTCGTCCATCACCCTGCCGGCGCGGGCCTCAATGTCTTTTATCGGCGGACTTCTTTTAGATGCGCCGGATGAATATCGGGGCAATGCAGAGATCCAGTTTGTCGGGTACCCCGGCAAAGGGACACGCGCAGCCGTCTTCCGGTTGTATGTCGATTACACTGTGCAGAAGGGGACGGCGATGGTTGATGAACGGGTGGAGGTGCCGTACGATTTTCGCGACACGACATCGAACATCGCCCAGGCACTCTATCCCGGGATGGAATCGTTTACGATCGGCTCCGTCCGTAAAACCTACCTGGCTGCCTTGATCGATGTATTTCTCAGGTATCCCGGAGCGCGACTAAAATTTAACCAGGTCGTTTTCTTCCTGTTGCAAGGGGAGGAGCAGTTTTATAAATACCACAGCATTGTGAACGGGTTCCGGGATGCGTTTTCGATCCGGACCGATCAGCCTTCATATTCCAACATCAACGGCGGACTTGGAGTATTTGCCGGGTACTCTGTCGATTCGCTGGTGCATAAACTGCCGGAGGATTTTTATTTTAACAGAAATCCATGATGAAGGTTTCCTTCTCCCGGGTTTACTCTCCGATGGAGGAAACCTCCGACCCCGCAGGTTTTACTCAGGGCCATCAGAATGAAACCTGTCAGGTCTTTCAAATTGGAGATCTGTGGTTGGAGTACAATTCAGCCCGCTCGATGATACAGGGCTGATCAATTGAACTCGGCGAGAACTCAACGAATATCTCTCCAAAGAAAAATTTGATGACTCTCCTTACGAAGTCACGACTGGCGCTTGGTTCGGGCATGGTTATCTTGGCTCTAAGCTGCCACACCGCTTTCGAGCCCATCGCTCCGATGGAACCGCGCCCCGTTCTTTTCTCTCTCATCACCACCGCGAGAGATACGCAATTCGTGAAGGTCATGATCACGCGTGGAGAAAGAATGTCCCCAACCACTCAGGACGACGTTAATCCAGCCATCACGCTGAACCGGCCGGGGCAATCGGCGCAAACAGGCACCTTCCTCCCATCCGTTCAATCATACGCCGCTTTTCCTTTCCGGGCCGAGTTTGGTGCGGCACATACCCTGAAGGTTGTCACGCAAGAGTTCGGGACGATCGAGGCAACGACGAACATCCCGCAACGGGCGTCGTTCGACATCGGAGGACGAAGTACCTTGGACACGCCGGAAAAAAGCTCCTTTGACATCACGGCGAGGGTCACCTTCCACACCACAACCAGGGCATTCCGACTCCAATTTTTTGTCGAAGCCGATGTGGTACGGGGCGTGCACACAACCCTCTTGAGGCAGGAGATTCCGTTGAACTACGCCGATTCAACTGCAATCGTGGAAACCGGGAGCTCACCTCTTTTCGGCCGGTTGGAAGTCCGAACGGTGGAGAATGTTTATGCCCGGAAGGCCTACATTGCAGCTATTTTCGCGGTGCTTGCCAAAGCCTCCGGCGCCAACCAAGTGCTGTTTCGCCGCGTTGTTGTTCACGCGACGCACTCCGGGGAGGAGGTATACAAGTACTACAGCATCGCGAATGGATTTATCGACCCCAACTCCATCCGCGCCGATCAGCCCGATTATTCCAACATTCCGGGGGCGTTCGGTTTCTTCGGTGGCATCGCGGAACAGCGGTTTGAGTATGCCTTGCCGGAAGATTTTGTGCATAACAGGTGATTGTTTTTAACCACGGATAGCACACCGAAAAGAAAATTATCCACGAAGTTCACCAAGTACACAAACGCCGGATTTTTGATTATCCTCGAAATGCTTTAACGCTGACAGAGGGTGACATCTTTTTTGACCGGACCGCATGATGTCACCCTTTCAGGGTTGAAGAAAATCCCTCAAGACAAAGTCGATAAGAATATCATCCCTTCGGGATTCAAACGCCTCAGCGCAAGAAGCCCGAAGGGCTGGAATGATACTTACCTGGGGAAGTACTACGCAATACACTCATGAGAATAATGCCACCCCTTCGGGGTTGAAATGGTTTAATGATCCCATTGCTAGAAGAATGTCATCCCTTCGGGATTCAGGCACTCAGCGGTAGAAGCCCGAAGGGCTTCAACATGAATAACCAGGCAATCAAATTCAAAAAAGAACCCCGAAGGGGTTCAATTGAACCGGACTCCAACCCAAAAGCCCGAAAGGCTGTTATGATTATATCCGAGCAATAAAAAAAACATGAAACCCCAAAGGGGTGACATCGAAAGGAATCATGGAGACATCAGGATGAGGAACGAGGAAGACCCTCTTAAGGAAAACTTCTACCCGGCTTTAGCATCCTTCAAGGATCAATAAGAAGACGAGGTGAGAAAAGGACTGCAGTATGGCTTGTTTGGGATGATTTGTGGACTCAATGTTCTCACCGCCCAGGTGGCCGACGTCCGCGGCATCGTCACCGACAGCCTGACGAACCAGCGCGTTCCGTTTGCCAACGTTGTCTTAATCGGAACCAACAAAGGGGCGGCGGCGAACGGGGTCGGGTTTTATCTCCTCCCCAGCGTGCAGGCGGGATCGTACGAAATCGCCGCCAGCGCCGTCGGGTACGAACGGCTGGTCAAGCGGATCCGAGTGCAGGCGGGAAGGACCCTGGAATTGAACTTCCGCCTCAAGCCCACCTCCATCGAAACCGAAGAGGTGGTCGTCACCGGCCAGGGAAAAAAGGAACTGACGGAGATCAACACGAGCATCCACATCGTGGACCAGCAGGAGTTGAAGATCACCCCCGTCACCGCGCAGGCGGATGTCTTCCACTCGCTCAAGATGCTCCCCGGCATCGTCTCCACCAGCGATGTCAGTTCCAAGTTCTACGTGCGGGGCGGATCGGGGGACCAAAACCTCGTCCTCCTGGACGGCATGAAAATTTACAATCCATTCCATGCCCTCGGAATCTTCAGCGTCTTCGACCCGGACATCGTTCGCAATGTGGAGATCTACACCGGGGCTTTTCCCCCGGGGTTCGGCAGCAGGCTTTCGTCGGTCGTGAATATCAATTCTGGTGATGGACGCGCTGACCGGCTTGCGGGGCGCGCAAACCTCAACTTCCTCTCCTCCAAGCTCCAGTTGGAAGGGCCGCTCGCCAGCGGCGTCACCTGGTCGTTCAACGGGAGAAAATCGCTTTTCAAGGAGACGTTCAAGGATATTGTCAAACAGGACGTGCCGGTCGATTTCTACGACGTGTTCCTCAAGATCTCCGGCCAGACTGAGGGGGAGGCGAAGTTCGACCTGTCGTATCTTACCACGGCTGACGACCTGAAATATCCGAACCCGAACGACCCGGACTACCGGTGGCGCAACACGGCATTGGGACTGAACGTCTCCGGCCTGCTCAGCGACCGGTTGTTTGTCGCCTCAACGGTCTTCGCCAATTCCTTCACCGCGGAGAGGGATTCGAAGTCGTCCAACCTCATCACTCCTTCCACCACTTCCGTGAAGGAACCGGGAGTGAGAGCACAGGCAACTTACTATACGGACGATCTCGATTTGTATTTCTTCGGGTTCGAGTTCAGCTTCCCCACGCTCGAATACAACCTGACGAACAACACCGGGAACCGGGTGCGGCTCTACAGCACCTCCCCCGAAGCCTCGGCCTGGATCCGCTACCAGGCCAAGTTCAAGCGCCTCCAGTTGGACGGCGGGATCCATAGCGAGATAGGCTCCTTGTTTGCCCGCGGCGACGCCTCCGCAACGATCCAGCCTCGCATCAATATGAGTTACCTCGTCATCGGCGACTGGCGCGTCAATGCGTCGTACGGCCGCTTCAGCCAGACGGTGATCACCGTGAGCAACGAGGACGATTTGATCTCCGTCTTCGATGCTTGGATCGAGGTGCCGGAGAATTTAAAGACGGAACAGGCAGACCATCTGGTGGCAGGGTTTGAAGGAACCGTGGCTGACCGAACTTCGGCGAGCATCCAGGCCTATTACAAGAACTACAGTTCGCTGGCCGCGTATAACCGAAACAAGATCGACGCGAATGACCCGGATTATATCACCGGTACGGGAAAAGCGTACGGCATGGAGCTTCTACTCCGGTTCAGTTCCTCACTTGTGGACCTGTATGGCACTTACACCATCGGATGGACGAAGCTGAACAACGAGGGGCTTGAGTACTACCCGCGCTACGACCGGAGGCATCACATCAATCTGCTGGGTGTGCTGCGGCCCTTCGAGCGGTTTGACATCACGTTGCGGTGGGAATTCGGGAGCGGCTTCCCGTTTACACAGACGGTAGGATTTTACGACCGTTTAACGCTACAGGATGCATTACCGGGACCGTTCGAACTGGAGACCGGTCAGCCGTACAATATCCTTGGACCAAAGAACGCCGCGCGATTGCCGGATTACCACCGGCTCGATGCGAGCGTGAACTATACACTGTTGCTCGGAGACGTGAGGGCAATCCTTGGAGTGAACATCATCAATGTGTACGACCAGAAAAACATCTTCTACTTTGACCGCAAGACCGGCCAGCGGGTGGACATGCTCGGTTTCTTCCCGACGGCCACGTTGACCCTTGAATATTAATGCCCACAAAAAAACTGAAAGGTCTGATCCACCAAGGACACGAAGGGACACGAAGAAAAACTTTTAAATGGGTTAAGGCCGGTGTTTAACGTGAATTGTAGAAGCCTATCGAATATAACGTTTCCATTTGAGTGTCCCCACGCTTCCGAAATTGATCAAGAGACCGATACGAAAGCCTGTGGTTTTGAGATAATGAAGTAGTTGAGCTTCCTCTTTGCCGGCTACAACATCGAGCGCCTTGATTTCAACAATGATCTTGTCATAACAGATGAAATCCGCCTCATATTCCTTTCTTAATAGTATTTCTTTAAATCGAATTCTAAGTTTCTCATTCGATTTGAAGGGGATGTTGTGTGCAGTCAATACGATTTCCATCGCTTCGTGATAGACGGCCTCAAGAAACCCTGGCCCAAGTTCCCTATGAACCTCAATTGCCGCACCAACGATTGCATACACCTCTTCCCTATACAGAAGTTCTCCCTCACTTTTCATCTGCTCCTCCTTCACCCTTCTGAATTGCCACCTACCTCTTGATATCTTTTCTAAGATTTCTTCTTTTCCATTAATTTGCCTTCGTGCACTTCGTGGCCTTCGTGGATCATTTTTCCTTGCTCCAACCCTAACAACAGCTTCTTCCTCCACAATCCTCCCCCGTATCCACCCAACTCACCACTCTTGTTAACCACGCGGTGACAGGGGATCACGACGGCAATCCGGTTCATGCCGTTGGCCGTCCCGACCGCACGCACAGCCTTCGGCGACCCAACGCGACGCGCAATGTCTTCATAGGATACTGTCGCACCGTACGGGATTTTTAATAATTCCTTCCACACCCCCTCCTGAAATGGCGTTCCGGGAAAGACGAGGTTAACGGAGAATTTTTTTCGCGACCCTTCGAAATACTCCACCAGTTCTTTTTTCAGCGCGACCAGATGGGCGTTTTCGCCCGGAACGATTGCCCTCTGGAATCGACGGCGCAAGGTGGTAAATTGCGCCTCAAGCATGCGGCGATCGGTAAATTCTAAAAGGCAGACACCGTCATTCGTCGCAGCGGCGAGAAGCGGGCCGATGGGACTTTCGATCCAGGTGACAACGATGCAATCCGTCGACCGGCTCTTCCCCGGAGGCTGCCCAAACGTTTTGCTAAACGCATCCCGGAAACCGCTGTGGGAATTGTACCCGTGTCCGAGGACCACGTCATCAAGATCCGCACCGTTGCGGATTTGTTCGAGCGATGTGCCGAGTCTTCGCCCACGAGAGTAGGCTTGAAAAGTCATTCCATAGGTTTTCATAAAATATCTCCTTGCCCGGGCGGGGTCGATATGAATGGAACGGAGATACGCGTCACCATACCGTCCCGTTGGGTTTTTCTCAATCGTGGTTAACAATCGCTGCACCCATTCCGGGGGCTTCCCATTGGTTTCCATCGGCCGGCATCGCTTGCAGGGACGGAACCCGGCGAACAACGCCTCACGGGCGCTTCCATAATACTCCGTGTTTTTGGGGAGCGGCTTGCGGGCCGGACAGGAGGGGCGGCAGAAGATCCCCGTGCTTTTGACTCCTAAATAGAATATCCCATCATAGGAACTGTCGCGGGTCAGGGAAGCCTGGTCCATTTCATGTTTGGGTAATGAAAGCATCGATTGCGTCCTTTTCTTCGTTCTCCATTCTCATTCTGACGGAACAAAGATACTATTCCACCCATTCGTACTCCACCGAAAAATCGACATCGATGTTTTTACCCTGTCATTCCACAGACGTAACGCAGTGCCTTGACATTCGATCAATTTTCCGGCAAACTCTTGGTGAATGTACGACGAACATCCTTTCAGAGAGCGTTCTACTTCAGTCGGAGCAGCTTCGTTCGCTTTTCCCCTTCAAATCCTTGCAATCGCCTCTTTTCTGCTTCTCCCATTGACAGTTGCCGCCCAGAGGTTTGATATTCGCGGCACGGTCAGCGACAGTATAACCGGGGAAAAGATCCCCTACGCGAATATCCGTATCATCCCCCTGAACAGAGGGGCAGCAGCAAACGCATCAGGCTTTTACCTCCTTCCCAACATCCCACCCGGCATTCATTTAGTGACCACCAGCGCCATCGGCTACCGGACGCTCGTGAGGAGGGTAACGGTGGAACAAAGTTCGCTCACACTGAACTTGGCTCTTGCCCCAACCTCCATTGAACTTGAGGAGGTGGTCGTGAGCGCAGAACAGGAGCGCGAGGTCACTAAGATCAACACAAGCATTCACGTCATGCGGCAGGAGGAACTGCGCCTCGCACCGGTGGCAGTGCAGCAGGATATCTTTCACGCGTTCCAGATCCTTCCCGGCGTTGTAACGACGAGCGATGTCAGTGCAAAGTTTTTCGTGCGGGGAGGCGCGGGGGATCAAAATCTCGTCATGCTGGACGGCATGAGGATCTACGGTCCCTTCCACGCGCTCGGCATCTTCAGCATCTTCGACCCGGACGTGGTTTCCTCCGTCGAAGTGCACACGGGCGCGTTCCCGGCAGAGTATGGGGGACGTCTCTCTTCCGTCATCCACATCAACACGCGCGAAGGACGAAGCGACCGTGCGTCGGCACGCACGCACCTCAACCTGCTCTCGACAAAACTTCAGCTCGAGGTGCCGGTCACCGACCATATCCGCTGGATCGCGAGTGCGCGGAAATCGCTCTTCCCTGAAACGTTCAAGCGACTGACGCGGCGCAACGTTCCACTTTCGTTTTATGACCTCTTCCTCAAAGTGAGCGCGGACGTACCGGGCCTCCACAAACTCAGTGCTCAGGTGCTGATGAGCGGCGACGACCTGCTATCCGATGATCCGGCGGAAGCCGATTACACCTGGCGCAACAAGACCATGGGTCTCTCCGTCTCCGGTCTCGTGGCCGACCGCTTGTTCATCAGCTCTTCCGTGTACGTGACCAATTTCGAATCCGTGCGCGATCCCAAGCGTTCCCGCTTCCTCACCCCCGCCTCGACCACCGTGAAGGAAGCGGCAGCGAGAATCGAAGCAACCCTCTACGGCGAGGCGGGGGCACAATCGATGTTCGGCGTCGATTTCTCCTTCCCGAAAACTGTTTTCAGGCTCGTCAATACTGCCGCTTTCCAACGACAATCGAGTAATTCTTTCTCCGAAGCGATGATGTGGTACCGGTACCAACGTCCCATCGGCAGCCTCCTGATCGACGCAGGCATTCACACCGAGCTGGCCAAATTGGTGGAAAAGGGAGTTCGCTTCCTGGAGCCGCGCATCAGTGCGCGGCACCCGCTGGCCGGGGCCTGGAATATGAAAGCGTCGTACGGCCGGTTTTCCCAGAGCCTCATCACCGTGAGCAATGAAGACGACCTGATTTCCATCTTCGATGCATGGATCAAGGTGCCCCCCTACGTCGAACCCCAGCGGGCCATCCACTATGTTGCGGGTGTGGAAGGACCGATCAGCGGTTCCCTTGCTGCAAGCTTGCAGGGCTACTACAAAGACTTTGACAATCTCACCTCCTACAACAGGGATAAAGTGCGACCGCAGGATCCCGATTATCTTGACGGCGGCGAGGCAACCGCGTACGGCGCGGAGCTGCTCCTCCGGTTCGGCTCACCGCTGCTCGACCTGTACGGGGCTTATTCGTACGGCTGGGTTAGCGTTACGGCGGGAGGGCTGACGTACTATCCGCGCTACGACGTGCGTCATCACATCAATCTGCGTGGCGCATTCAGACCCTGGAGGAATTTCGAGTTGACCGTTCGGTGGGAGTTCAGTTCGGGGTATCCGTTTACACAAACGATCGGGTTCTACGACAGGATCGTCCTCCCTGACCCGGTGCATACACCCCCCGAGCATGAAACCGGCGCGCCGTACGCGATTCTCGGTCCGAAGAACGCCGCACGATTGAACCCCTATCACCGGCTCGATGCCGGGATGACCTACCACTTCGAGTTCGGTCAGGCGCGCGGGAGCATCGGAGCTCATATCATGAATGTGTACAACCGGAAGAATGTTTTCTACTTTGAACGGTACACAGGTCAAAGGATCGACATGATTCCGTTTTTCCCTTCAGCCACCGTTACGTTTGAATATTGATGAAAACGCGATTCCTCCATATTGTGTTTGTGTCTGGACTGTGTCTCTGTTGCCTTTCATGCGACGAGTCGTTTAGCCCGAAAGGCCCCTATGAACCTGTTCTTGTCGTCTATTCTGTTCTCTCCAACAGGAAGCAGGAACAGTATGTCCGGGTGTACAGCACGTACGATCCGCCCCGGTTCGACCCGTATGAAGTCTCAGTCGAGACACCCGTCCGGGACGCCTTCGTGCGGATTACCCGACAAAGTACTTCCATCGTTTTGCATGATACGGTGGTGTATCGTCGTGATACGTTGAGATACCGCGATGGCATCCATGTGTACGTGGGTAATTCTCCTACTCCCGAACCGGGCCAGACGTACAGCCTGGAGGTCCAAGCTCCCGGGTTTCCAACCGCTTCGTCCTCGGTGACGCTCCCGGCGAAGGCGATTTTCCAGTTTGCCGCTACGGCAGCGGCCGCAATTCAAAATCCGCGCTTCGCGAGACCCATCGACGTTGGGGTCAATATCTCGACGCTCACGCGACTCTTCCAGATTCAGCTCTTCGTTGTCTTCGAATATCGCGAAGGGAGTGTTGTCCGGGCGGACAGCATGGAAGTTCCGCTGTCGGCTCCGGACACTTCGCTCACCGATGCCCAATGGCCACTCCCCGCGTACGCGGATCGCCAGGGGATCGTCCAGCGATTTGGCGGGACTGCCTATAAAGCAATCATGGATCGGATCGTCTACAAACATTCCGTGGCGGTGAAGTTCGTGAGGACCACGGTCCACGTCACCCAGGTCGGAGAGCCACTCTTCAATTACCATAATATCATCGGGGGCTTCAACGACGAGTTTTCGATCCGGACGGACCAGCCGGACTACACCAACATTGCCGGAGGATTCGGCCTCTTCGCTGCCTATGTCCTGGAGAACTTTCATCGACCCTATCCGGACAATTTTTACTACAACCCGGAAGAAGAATAGGTCTGGGATCTCCGGGACCCTTTGTTCTCCCCTTCCATAGTGAACCGCCCCGTTTCTGATAAGAGGTAAATCGTCTCTACGCCTACCACAAAACGCTCCGTTCTAGCCAGTTTTCGCCATCTACTTGTGTGGGGAATCGGCCCAATCAATTGATTATTTCGGGCTCCCCATATTCGTCAAGACCTCCGTAAACCCCTTATTTTTCAAGCATTTTTCACTTGACTTTACTAACTAAAACCCTAACTTTCCATCTCGTGTGGGGAAAAGTGGGGAAGATAGGAGAATAGATTTCCAATAAAATCAAGCCTTATTCACACCCCAAGAACTTATCATGTCGTCCTTCAAAGGAAGATTTTCTTACTCGGTCGATAACAAAGGACGCCTGGCGCTCCCCGCCAAACTTCGAAAGAACGTCTCCCCTGCATCGAACGATACCTTCATTGTTACGCGCGGTTTCGAACAATGTCTCTTTGTGTACCCGCAGGACGAATGGGCCAAAGTGGAGGACTCGATCCGGGGCCTCTCCCCCTCCATTCCCCAGCACCGGTTTTTTGTCCGGACACTTCTGCAGTGGGCTGTGGACGGACAGCTCGACAGCCAGGCCCGCATTTCGATTCCGCAAGACCTTCTCAAATTCGCTTCCATTGAAAACGAAGTGTTGATCATCGGCGTTCTGGAACGGATCGAGCTCTGGAACCCGAAAATCTATGAAGAGTACATGAACAACCAGCCGGCGACATACGAAACGGTCGCCGAGGCGGTTCTGAAGCCGAATTCCTAACCGGCACACAGTGCAGGACGCGTTCTACCATACGCCGGTCCTTGTCGATGAAGTTCTTTCGCTGCTCATCACAAGGCGGGACGGCGTCTATCTCGATGCAACTCTGGGAGGAGGGGGGCACGCGGAAGCGATCCTTTCCCATCTCTCCCCTTCCGGACATGTCATCGGATTCGATGCAGATGAAGACGCCATCCGTTTCGCCGCGCAACGGCTGCAACCGTTCGGCGAACGGGTGACCTATATCAGGAGTAATTTTAGAAATCTTCAAAGCGCTCTTGTGGAGCGGCGCACACCCCGGGTTGCCGGCGTTCTGTTTGACCTGGGGGTCTCTTCGTTCCAGCTTGATGAACCATCGAAGGGATTTAGTTTCCGGACTGACGATCGGCTCGATATGCGGATGGATCGGTCACAGGGAATCGATGCCCATGAGATCGTGAACCGGTACGGGGAGCGGGAGTTGGCCGAGCTGTTCTGGAAGTACGGCGAGGAGCGGGCTTCACGTCGCATCGCCAGGGCAATTGTCCGGCGACGCGATCATCAGCAGATTGAAACAACCGGAGACCTTGCATCGCTTGTGCAGGAGAGCGTCGGGGAGCGTTTCCTGAACAAATCACTTGCCCGGGTCTTTCAGGCACTCCGCATCGAGGTTAATAACGAGCTCGACCATCTACGGCAAGGGTTGAACCAGGCTATCGAGGTTGTCCACCAGGGGGGGCGCATAGTGGTCATCGCCTATCATTCGCTCGAGGACAGAATTGTGAAGGAAACGTTCAAGCGCGCGGCGGCAACCTTCCTTCCTTCAGGCCATAAGTTGGTCCCCGACACCGTTCTTCAACCGGCACTGAAGATTATCACGAAGAAACCTTTGGAAGCTTCCGGAAAGGAAACCAGGAGCAACCCCCGTGCACGGAGCGCGAAACTTCGCGCGGCGGAGAAATTACCCTAGATGACCTCGGAAAATTGATTTTCTACACGAAGGACACTAAGTAGCACGAAAAAAATATGCCTTAGAATATAAAGCAACTCCTTCGTGTGTTTTTGTGAACTTCGTGGATAACATTTTTTAACCGCTCCAAAAATAGGACGCCACGATTAACCTTGTCAAAACTTTACAGAAATAGCGGAGAAGTGCTGGCGGAGCGGGCCATGCAACCGGACGCTCCCGCAGCCTCCATCAGGCCTTCGAAGCCCAGGGGTTATCTTATCACCGAACCCGAACCGGCCCGGCGGATGATCTATGGCGGCACGATGCCTCCCCCTCCGCCTCCGAACCAGCCTGAGGAAAACACCGCCCCTCCGAAAAACCGGAGAGTGACAAAACGGAGAATCCCTCCTTCGCGGATTATTTTCCTGCTGATGGTTGCAGCCGTGGCCATCGTTCTGTACATCGGCAACATCATCGCCGTCAACCAGCTTGTGAACGATATCCATAAGGAAGAACAGAAGCTTGCAAAAATTCTGAACGATCAGGAGATGTTGAAAGCCCGGATCAACCAGATGTCGAGCCTCGAGCGCGTCCGCAAGCGGGCAGAGGACGAGCTTGGGCTCCGCAACCCGGTGGATACTCCGGAGTGGATCGCAATCGACCATGAGAAAGTCCGTGCCCTTGAAGAAGCGACGCAACCACGTTGATGCATGAAAACCCCTCCATAGCGCAGAACCAACCGACCGGCTCGCTGGAGAACAGTCCCACGAAGCAATTCAACGGCCGCCTGTTCACGCTCAAACTCGGCCTTGCCTTGTTCTTCGTGGCGATCGCGGTCCGGCTGGTACAAATCCAGGTGATCGAGTCGCCCGCGTACCAGGAGAAGGCCCGGCGTCAGTACGAGCAGAAGATTATCCTCCCCGCCGTCCGGGGGGAGATGGTGGACCGGGACAACAACGTGATCGTCTCGAACTCGATGCTCGTCTCGTTCGCCGCCGACCCGAAAGTGATCGCGGAGGATGCCGGGGTTGTGGCGGAAAAGTTTGCACTGGCCTTCGGCAAACCGCGATCGTTTTACCTCTCCAAGCTTCGTGCCACGACGCGCACCGGAGCCACTCGGCGATTCGTGTGGATGGAGCGGCGCGTCCGACCCGAGGTTGCCAAAAAGTTGGAGCCGGCAAAACTTCGCGGCGTAGTCGTCATCAACGAACCGAAACGATTGTATCATTACGACGATGTCGCGGGAACGCTGGTGGGTTTCACGGATGTCGACAACAAGGGAATCTCCGGACTTGAACTGCAATTCGATGAATACCTCAGGGGAAGGGATGGGTCGGTGATCATGCAGCGCGACGGACTGGGCCGCGCCCGACCGTCGGTCGATTATCCCCGTCTTGAACCGCGGGATGGCCATGATCTCATGCTCACCATCGATCTGGCGTACCAATCCATTGTCGAGGAGGAACTGAAACGGGGTATCGAACGCTATAAAGCCGACGCAGGGTTGGCGGTCATGATGAACCCCAAAAGCGGTGAGATCCTCGCGCTCGCCAACTTCCCGGGGCTAAACCCTAACGACCTCGGCTCGTACGACATCAACGCTGCCCGCAACAGGGTAATCACCGATATCTTCGAGCCAGGCTCGGTATTTAAGATAGTGACGGGTTCGGCAGCGTACGAACATTCCCTGGTGGCACCCGACAAGCGCTTCAATGCCGAGCAGGGCACTTATAAGGTATCCCTCCCCGGTGGCAGGTTCAGGCTGATCAAAGACACCCATGAACACGATATCCTCACCTTTCAGGAGGCGATCGAGCAGTCGAGCAACATTGTGATGGCCAAGGCAAGCCTGACGATCGGTCCGGAACGCCTGTACCGTCAGGCGAGAAACTTCGGTTTCGGCGTCCCCACAGGTGTTGATCTCCCGGGGGAAGTACGGGGAAGATTGAAAAAACCCCATGAATGGTCCGGCACAACGTTACAGACGCTTTCCTACGGCTACGAGGTTGCCGCCACGCCCCTCCAGATCGCAGCCGCCTACGCCGCAGTAGCAAACCGTGGCGTTCTGATGCGTCCGTATATTGTTGCCCGGGTCACCAACGCCGAAGGAGACGTGATCTACGCCCAGCGCCCGCAAGTGATCCGAAAGGTCGTGTCACCGGAAACAGCTGCGCTGTTGACCCGGGCGTTTGAGGGGGTGGTGGAGCATGGAACCGCTATGGATGTCCGCATTGACGGCGTACGGATCGCCGGCAAGACCGGGACCTCCCGCAAGGTGGTGGATGGAAAGTACGGCCTGGGAAACTACACTGCCTCCTTCACTGGATTCTTCCCCGCCGAAGATCCACAGATTGTCTGCCTGGTGATGATGGACAATCCGCGCGCCGTCAGCTATTACGGCGGATTGACGAGCGGGCCCATTTTCCGCGCGATCGCAGAACGCATCATCAATAGTACGGGACGGTTTACAAAATCGCCAAAGGCTTCAGAGAAGCAACAACCGCAGCAGAATGGGATCAGCGTGCCCGATGTTCGCACACTCCAGGTCACGATTGCGGGAAAGATCCTGGAGGGACAGGGATTCAGGAGCGAAGTGATCGGGACCGGGGAAGTGGTGGTGCGACAGGTTCCTGAACCGGGCAAACGTCTTGAGGAAGGAGACGTGGTCAAACTCGTACTCGAAGGAGTCGAGGCCTCGGAGAACACCGGACCCGGTATCGTTCCCAATGTGCGCGGGATGAGCCTGCGGAGGGCAATCAACAGACTGGTGGTTGAGGATTTCGATATCAAGGTGCAGGGATCGGGCGTAGTGGTGCAGCAGATCCCCGCCCCCGGCCAAAAAGTAAACCCCGGCAGCGTCATTCAACTTGTCTGTGAACCGCGAGCGATAACCTCCGCGGCATTATACTGAGCAGGTTCCATGCGGATCGCCCGTGGGCATCCCGTGGCCCCCTGCGTATGAAGACCATGTATGAAATTAGCACAATTGCTCCAAGGCGTGCGCGTCACCAAACTCTTTCAGACCATGTTCGGCCGGATGGTCGTGACGCACGATGTCGAGGTTCGGAATATTCAGTACGACTCCCGGAACGTCGGCCGGGGAGATTGTTTCGTCGCCATCCGCGGCACGGGGGTTGACGGGCATCGCTTCATCAGCACGGCGATTGCAAACGGCGCAACGGTCGTGGTGCTGGAAGATGATGACGTTTTGCCCGACTCGTTCTTTATGCATGCCGGTGTCGTGAAGGTCGTCGTGGCTGACAGCCGAATCGCCCTGGCACAACTTGCGGCAAATTATTACGATCACCCGGCGAACAAATTGACTATGATCGGCGTGACCGGAACGAACGGGAAAACGACGACCACTCACATCATCAAATCGATCCTTGAAGCCTCGGGGGAAACGGTGGGACTCATCGGGACGATTGAATACGCCATTGGAAATCAAACTTTTCCGGCCACACACACCACACCGGAATCGTTGGAACTCAACGCCTTGCTGGCACAGATGGTGGAAGCGGGATGCACCTCGGTCTCCATGGAGGTCTCCTCGCACGCATTGCACCAGTCGAGAGTCTTCGGACTTGACTATCGGGCAGCGGTCTTCACCAATTTGACGCAGGACCACCTCGATTACCATGGCTCGATGGAAGAATATTGCCGCGCAAAGAAAATACTCTTTAACGGGCTAACGGACGAAGCAAGCGCCGTGATCAACCAGGATGACGCCTGGGGAGCGAAGATCGTCGAGGGCTCCCGGGCGCGGAAACTGATGTACAGCGCCAACAGTGAAGCGACGGTTTCGGCAAAGGATATCAGTCTCTCGATCGAAGGGACATCGATGACGGTGGTTCATAACGGGCGGACAACGCATGTTACCTCCCCCCTTGTCGGACGGTTCAATGTGTATAATATCCTGGCAGCGTTCTCGACGGGAGTCAGTCTCGGGATCTCCCCCGAGGTCATTGGGAAGGGGGTTCAATCTCTCAAAGCGGTGCGGGGACGGTTCGAGCGGATTTCTTCACCGAAGGGTTGGACCGCCATTGTCGATTACGCGCATACGCCGGATGCTCTTGAAAAATGCCTGCACGCGATTCGTGACGTGCTTCAGATGACTCCCGGGGGAAGAATCATCACTGTTTTCGGGGCCGGCGGCGACCGGGACAAAACCAAGCGCCCCCTGATGGGTGCAGTGGCCGGAAACCTCAGCGATGCCGTCATTGTCACGTCTGATAACCCCCGCACGGAAGACCCGGAAGAGATCATCAACGACATCGTCCGGGGAATTCCCAAGGGAACGACGGCACGACAGGAAGCCGATCGCCGAAAAGCCATCGCACAAGCCGTTTCCATGGCCCGGTCCGGCGACGTCATCCTCATTGCCGGTAAAGGACATGAGGACTATCAGGTCATCGGCAAGGACAAAATCTCTTTCAGCGATCAAGAGGTAGTCGGAGCGCTTGCGCAACCATGAACCTGGCACACGACGATATTCTCAGCATCCGGCACAACGAAGCAATCGCCTTTGGAAAAAAGAGGGCCATGCGCTGCACGGGCGTCTCAACTGATTCCCGTACGGTGAAGCCGGGCAACCTGTTTGTCGCCGTCCGGGGGGAATTGTTTGATGGTCATGATTTTCTGACAAAAGCCATTGAATCCGGTGCATGCGGGATCGTGGTGGACACGCGCTGGGCAGAGTCCAACCCGGTCCTTCTCACGAGCCTCGATGTCCCGAAACTCGTCGTAAACGATACCGTCGTTGCGCTGGGCGAGCTGGCGCGCACGCACCGGCGAAAATTCAAAATCCCCGTGATCGCCATCGGTGGGAGCAACGGAAAAACAACGACGAAGGACATGGTGGCATCCGTGCTCGCCTCAAAGTTCAGCGTGCTGGCGACGGAGGGGAACCTGAACAACCATATCGGCGTGCCCCATACGCTCTTTCGGCTGGAGAAGAAACACCGGGTCGCCGTGATCGAGATCGGCACGAACCATTTCGGTGAGCTGGAGTACCTCTCCAACGTCATCGAACCGACCCATGCGCTCATAACAACGATCGGTCATGAGCACCTTGAGTTTTTCGGTTCCCTGGATGGGGTGGCGAAGGCGGAAGGGGAGGTGTTCCAGTGGCTGCGGGAAAATCGCGCGAAGGCCTCAACCGGCATCATCAACGCGGATGACGACCGGATCCTCCGACGGGCGAAGGGCTTGAAACGCATCATCTCATACGGTTTCGGGAAGAAGGCAACAACCGTCAAGGGAACATTGCTGGCGATGGATGCCTTCGCATGCGCACGGGTCGGGGTAAAGCCGCGCGGGAAGAAATCCTTTTCCCTCGAACTCATCGTACCGGGAGAGCACAACGCGTTGAACGCCCTCGCAGCGGCAGCCGTCGGGTTAACGTTCAACGTCCCGGCAACACGAATCCAGAGCTCCCTCGGAGCCTTTAAAGGCTCGAACAAACGGATGCAGGTCTTGAAACTCGACGGTGTCACCATTTTGAATGACACGTACAACTCCAACCCGGACTCCGTGACGGCCGCCCTGCAAACCATCAAGGCCGCGAAGGTCCCGGGAAAAAAGATCGCCGTGCTGGCCGATATGCTTGAACTTGGCGCCAAGGCGGAGCCGGAGCATCGCCGCATCGGGGAGATGATCCACAAGTTTGGCATCGATTATTTACTGACCTACGGACCGCTTTCACGTCAAACCCACCAGGGGGCGGCAACGAAGTTCAAAGCCCATTATGATCAGAAGAACGTCCTTGCGGAATATCTCGCAGAGCTCCTTGCCGAAGGGGACATCGTGCTGATCAAAGGGTCTCGTGGAATGAAGATGGAGGATGTCGTCACGTTTCTGACCGAGCGATTTCAACAGGCAGCCTAACGTTCTTTCGTTCTCTGGAGAAGCATGCTCTACTATCTTCTCACGTATCTCGACAAGCAATTCGACATCCCGGGATTCGGGGTGTTCCGGTTCATCACATTCCGCGCCGGGGCGGCGGCCGTGACGGCCCTGATGATCGCTTTCTGGCTCGGACCCAAAATCATCCGCAAGCTGAAAGAGCTTCAAATCGGCGAGGCGGCAAAAGTCGAGGCGCCGAAAACCCATTTGAGTAAAGCCGGCACGCCGACCATGGGGGGATTGATTGTGCTCGCGTCGCTGGTGATACCGGCGCTTCTCTGGGCGGATATTAAGAACGGCTACGTCATCCTGATCCTGTTCGTCACCATCGCCCTCGGGGCCGTCGGGTTCCTGGACGACTATCTCAAGGTCGTGAAGAAAAAGCCCAAGGGGCTGATTGGACGGTACAAGATCGTGGGGCAGGTGGTGGTTGGGTTGGTTGTGGGAGGAGTGATTTTCTTTTATCCGGAATGGATCGATCCGAGCCTCGTCGCCCTGAAATCGAAAACGACGATTCCGTTTTTCAAGAACCTGGAACTGGACCTCGGGTGGCTCTACATCCCTCTTGTCATCTTTATCATCACGGCGACGTCGAACGCCGTGAACCTGACCGACGGCCTGGACGGGCTGGCGATCGGGACAGTCGGGATTGTGACCCTGACGCTGGCAATTATCGCGTACGCGTCCGGTCACGCGGAATGGAGTCAATACCTGACCATTCCCCACTTGCGGGGGAACGGTGAACTGGCGATTTACTGTGCCGCGTTGGTGGGAGCGGCTCTGGGTTTTCTCTGGTTCAACTCGTACCCCGCACAAGTGTTCATGGGCGATACCGGGTCGCTTGCCCTCGGCGGCGTCATCGGTGCCATGTGCGTGTTGATGAAGAAGGAGCTCTTGCTGCCGACCCTGGGAGGCATCTTCCTGATGGAGACCCTTTCGGTGATTCTCCAGCGCTCGTACTTCAAATACACGAAGAAAAAATACGGCGAGGGCCGCCGGATTTTCAAGATGGCCCCGATCCATCACCATTTTGAATTGCTCGGCTGGCCGGAGCCGAAGATCGTCACGAGGTTCTACATCATCGCGATCCTGCTGATGATCCTGAGCCTCGCAACCTTCAAGGTACGGTAGAGCATCGCCATGCGGGATCGTCCCGCATGAGCGCATTGAAATTTGGAAGTTCATGGATGTTCAACAGCTTCGTTCAACCAGTGTTTCCGTTATCGGCGCCGCGCGCAGCGGAGTGGCCGTTGGCCGGCTGCTTCAGTCGCAGGGAGCCAAGGTCTTTCTCAGCGACCGTGATTCGGAGGAGAAACTCCGGTTGCACCTCCCGCACCTCAACGAAAGCGGGATCGCCTATGAGCTCGGAGGTCATACTGAGCGCGTGTTTCAGTGTTCTTTGATGGTCATCAGCCCGGGGGTCCCCAGCAACGCTCCCGTCGTGCTGCAGGCACAACAACGAGGTATCAAAGTCGTCAGCGAGGTTGAAGTTGCCGGTTGGTTCTGTCGCGCATCGATGATCGCGATCACCGGCAGCAACGGTAAAACAACCACTACCACACTGATCGGGAGGGTCCTCGGCGATGCAAAAAAGAAACATGCACTTGCGGGTAACATTGGGACGGCATTCTCCTCCGTCGTTCTGGAACTGGCTCAAGGGGATGTTGCTGTTCTGGAGATAAGCAGTTTTCAACTCGATCACTGTGAGACGTTCCGACCGTCGATCTCGGTGCTTCTGAACATCACACAGAACCATATGGATCGATACGGGAATTCGATGGAACGGTATGCCGCCTCGAAAGCACGGATTTTCATGAACCAGACGCCCCAGGACGTGCTTCTCTATAATGCCGACGACCTCTGGACCTCCAGGGTGATCGCACAGGCAAAATGCAGGGCCATCCCTTTCAGCCGGGAAAAACGACTGGCCATCGGGGCCTTCGTCGAAGACGGGAACCTCGTGACGATGCTCGGAGGAAAGCGGACCGGAGTGATCCCGGTGGACGACATCAGCATCAAGGGACCTCATAATCTGTACAATGCCATGGCAGCCGCGCTGACGGGGCAGCTGATGAATATCGGCACCGCCTCGATTCGGGCCACGCTCCGGAATTTCAAGGGGGTGGAACACCGGCAGGAATTCGTGCGCGAGGTGAACGGTGTTCGGTACTACAACGACTCCAAGGCCACGAGTGTGGAAGCAGTCTGGTACGCCCTCCAGGCCTTCGATCAACCGATCGTGCTCATGCTCGGAGGACGCGACAAAGGGAACGATTACAGCCGGCTTGCAGATTTTGTGGGGAAGAAGGTCCGTTCCATCGTCGCCCTGGGTGAATCAGCGGGAACGGTGGAAAAGGCATTCACGGCTCTCAAGCCCGTACGGCAGGCAACATCCATGGACGAGGCGGTCATGATCGCTCAACAGCTCGCACAACCCGGGGACGTGGTGCTTCTCTCTCCTGCATGTGCATCGTTCGATTGGTTTGAGAATTACGAACAGCGGGGATTGGTGTTCAAGGAATTGGTGAAAAACCTCTAAAGAAGCATGACCCGCTCGCAACGCAACCATATTGATCTACCGACGTTGATCGTCGTCCTCACGCTCATGGTTCTGAGTCTCGGCGTGGTGTACAGCGCGTCGTCCACGTGGGCCATGGAGAAATTCGGGGAGAGCAACCGGTTGCTCAACCTCCATGCGTTGAAGGTGCTGCTCGGATTGGTTGCCCTGTTCTTTGGGATGACCATCGACTACAAGAAGTACCGGAAGCTGACGAAACCGGCGGTGATTGCCGCGATCGGTTTCCTCGTGATCACCATGGTGCTCGGGGGCGAGGTGAAGGGTGCCGCCCGGTGGCTCCGCTTCGGTGGACTGAGCTTCCAGCCCTCCGAGTTTGCCAAGTTCGCGCTCCTGTTCCATCTTTGCACCCTGATCTCCACCAAGGGGGAGATGATCAAGGATTTCAAGAAAGGGTTCCTGCCGATGATGATCTGGATCGGCAGCGTAGCGGGACTGGTGCTTCTTCAGCCGAATTTCAGCACCGGCTCGATGATCATTCTCATCAGTCTTGTGATGCTCTTTATCAGCCGTGCGCGATTCTCCCACCTGCTCGGGACGGCAGCGGCAGCGCTTCCTCTCCTGGTGGTCGTCGCCATCACGCGCCCGCATGTGATGCAGCGTATCAACTCGTTTCTCGACGGCAATTCGGGAGGCGGACAGAACTATCAGCTCTGGCAGGGGATCATCGGTTTCGGCAACGGGGGGATCTTCGGCGTCGGCCCCGGCGAGAGCAAGCAACGGGATTTCTTTCTCCCGGAATCATACGGCGATTTTGTGTTCTCCATCGTTGGAGAAGAGTACGGGTTCATCGGGACGATGTTCTTTCTGGCATTATTTCTTTTCCTCATGCTGCGCGGGTTTAAAATTGCAAAATTCGCCCGCGATGAGTTCGGACGGCTCCTGGCCATAGGCATCACCAGCCTGATCATTCTCTATGCGCTTGTAAATGCCGGCGTCACCCTGGGGATCCTGCCGACCACGGGACTTCCGATGCCTTTTGTCAGCTATGGCGGTTCATCATTGCTCTTTACGGCGTACGCCGTCGGCGTGCTGCTGAATATTTCAGCCCAAACAGATATGCATCCGCGGGCTGCGAAAGTGCCGGAACCGGCCACGCCGGGCATGGCACTCGAGGATAAAACTGTGAAGGTGTACTAAAGGGACTGTGGCAACACGACCTCCACGAATGTTGCTCTCCGGCGGGGGGACAGGGGGTCACCTCTTCCCCGCCCTGGCGATTGCGGAGGAGGTTCGAAAACTTGAACCGGCGACGGAGTTCTTGTTCGTCGGGACGCGGGGAAAGATCGAGGCACGCATGGTACCGCAACGGGGATATCCGTTCCGGTCGATCTGGATCAGCGGGTTCCATCGGAGACTGACCATCGAGAACCTCCTTTTCCCTGTCAAAGTGATCGTATCGCTGATCCAGTCGCAGATGATTCTCCGGAAGTTCAAGCCGGATGTTGTGATCGGGACTGGAGGATATGTCTGTGGTCCGGTCCTTTTTGTAGCAACGTGGCTTGGCATCCCGACCGTCGTGCACGAATCGAACAGTTATCCCGGCATCACGACGAGGCTCCTGGCCTCAAGAGTTCAAAAAGTATATATCGCCTTTGAATCGACAACGCAGTGGCTACAGACGACCGGAAACGTCGAACTGGTGGGGACTCCGACACGGGATTCCCTGGGAACTGTTTCGAAACAGGAAGGACGAAGCTTTTTCGGTCTCGATGAACACCGGCCAACGCTTTTGATCGTTGGAGGGAGCCTGGGGGCTGCATCCATTAACGGTGCGGTTCTTTTGTCCCTCGATGTGTTGATCAGGTCCGGCGTTCAACTGATCTGGCAGACGGGTCAGTCGGACCACGAACGAGTGCAACAAGCGCTCGGCTCCAGGAAGGTCGGATGGCTTGGAGCATTCATTGACAGGATGGAATTTGCATTTGGCGCAGCCGATGCGGTGGTATGTCGGGCCGGTGCAACAACGCTGGCGGAGTTAACGCGGATCGGCAAACCAGCAATCCTCATCCCCTATCCACACGCAGCGGCAGACCACCAGAGACATAATGCTCAGGCTCTGGCGGACGCGGGGGCGGCAGTCATGATAGTGGACAATGAGGTAGCGCAAAAACTTGGAACAACGGTTGTCGATCTGTTGAACGACGCGTCCCGGTTAAAGACCATGAGCAGCGCCAGTCGCGCCCTGGGGCGTCCGGACGCGGGTCCGATAATTGCGCGGAAGGTGTTGGAGTTCCTTGGTTGAGAATCTTTGAACCCTTGTCCGTGGGGTTCCACGGATGATCATCGGGTATCCGGAATGCAGAAGGTGTTCAAATATAAACTCGATTTCTACTATCAGCAGACGCTCATCTATCTGCTGGTGTTCCTGTTGTATGCCGGGGTGAGGGGAAGTTTTATTGAAAATCAGTTCAGCCTGGTGCTGAAGGATCCGATTGTCTACATCATGATGTTTTTCGTTCTGATCTCGCTCGGGACGTTGCTGCTCAACCTGTACCGGAACCGGAAGCTTGTGGTCGAGGAAGACCGGTTGATCTTTCACTCCCGTCACCGGGACCGGGAGATCAAGGTCTCCGAGATCGAGTGGATGCATATCGGCCGCGAGATGCTGGTGCAAACGGCCGGGCGATTCCAGATGGTGGTGGTGAAAATACGGGGGCGCCGCCGGTTGTTCCGTATTCGCGTCGGCCGCTACGAGCGCGATCGCGAACTCGTGGGTGAGATGGAGCGGATCGCGACCCTCGTCCCGAAGGGAAAAGGAAAAGGCCTGGGGATGCATCGAAGAAGGCCGGTGTAAGTTAAGGCTGGGTGATCAGCAGTCAGCGGTCAGCAATCAGCAGTCAGCATTCTGTATTCTGCCAACGGAAAGAGATCAAACACAGTAATGTTTTCCTCGATCAAGAAACTTCACTTCGTCGGCATCGGCGGTATTGGGATGAGCGGTATCGCCGAGATCCTGCTCGATCAGGGATTTAAGATCAGCGGATCGGATAAGGGATTGGGGGAGGTAACCGAGCGGCTGCAAACCCTGGGGGCGACCATCTTTGAAGGGCATAAAGCCGGACATATCGCCGACGATGTGGACGCCCTGGTCTATTCATCAGCAGTCTCGTTTGACAACCCGGAAGTGATCGAGGCACAACGCCGCAAGATCCCGATCATCCGACGGGCGGAGATGCTGGCGGAGGTGATGCGGTTGAAATACGGTATCGGCATCGCAGGGACCCATGGGAAAACGACCACCACCTCCATGGTCAGCCTCGTGCTGATGGAAGGCGCTCTTGATCCGACGGTGATCGTCGGGGGGAAACTGAGCGGTCTGGGAGGAACGAACGCGCGGCTGGGTCGGGGGGAATTCATCGTCGTCGAAGCGGACGAGTTCGACCGGTCCTTCCTCTCCATCACACCGACCATTGCCGTGTTGACGACGCTCGAGACGGACCACCTCGACTGTTACCGTGATCTGGAGGACATCAAGGGTGCGTTCATTCAGTTCGCCTCGAAGGTTCCGTTTTACGGCTTTGTGGTTCTGTGCCTGGACGAGCCCGCCCTGCTCGATATCATGCCGCAGATGAACAAGAAGAAGATCATCACGTATGGCTTGAATCCCCAAGCGGATGTGCAGGCGATCGAGATCCGTCACAAGGATAATACGTCCACCTTCACAGTTCTCCGCAACGGCTCCGAGCTGGGAACAGTCACGATCCAGGTGCCAGGCAAACACAACGTGCAAAATGCGCTCGCCTCCATTGCCGTCGGACTGGAGCTGGGAGTTCCGTTCGAGAAGGTCAGAGCCGGTATTGAAAAGTTCACTGGCGTCTATCGCCGCTGGGAGAAAAAGGGGGAAATCAACGGCATCACGGTGTATGATGATTATGCTCACCACCCCACCGAGTGCCGCGCAACGCTCTCCGGGGTGAAATCGGGCTGGCGACGGCGGGTCGTCTGCGTGTTTCAGCCTCACCTGTATTCCCGCACCCGCGATTTCTATGAAGAGTTCGGGAAATCGTTTCTCCTCTCCGATGTGCTTGTGGTAACAGACATTTACCCGGCGCGGGAGGAACCGATCCAGGGAGTAACAGGGGAACTGATTGTAAACGCCGCCCAGCGGTTTGGCCACAAGGAAGTCCATTATGTTCCCGACAAGAAGCAGGTCCCGTCATTCCTGCAATCCGTTGTCAAGAGCGGCGATATCGTGATCACGATGGGGGCGGGAGATATCTGGAAGTTTGGGGAGGAGTTTTTGAATCAAGTAAAAATTAAAAATGAAAAATTAAAAAGGTAATTCATCAAGGAATGTATGGAGTTGAAAGCGTTTCGAACTCTAAGCTTTAAACCCTGAACTTTAGTCCTGATTTTTTCATTTTGAGTTTTTCATTTTTCATTGAATATGGTTTCTCTGAGCGATATCAAACAATTCTTTCGCGGCTACATCGGGATCAATGAGCCGATGGCCAAGTACACCTCGATGCGCGTCGGTGGACCGGCCGATTACTATCTCGAACCTGTGGATAAGATGGACCTGGTGGAAATCATCCTATACCTGCGGAATAACAAATTTCCCACCCTGATGCTGGGGCGCGGGAGCAACCTTCTGGTCAGCGATGAGGGGATCCGCGGCGCGGCAATCAATATTGAAGCGGCGTTGGCAAACGTGCGCATGGAAGGAGACCTAGTCGTGGCGGAGGCTGGGGTCACCCTTGCAAAATTTGTTGACTTTTGTGTCCAGAAGGGGCTTGCGGGCGCGGAGATGCTCGCAGGGATTCCGGGAAGCATGGGAGGCGCCATCGTCATGAACGCCGGTGCGCACGGCGGCGAGATCTCCGATCATCTTGTTGAAGTGGAAGTGCTGCGCGAGGGCCGGCTCCAATCGATCAAAAAGGAAGACGCTCAGTTTGCTTATCGCCGGTCCGGATTCGGGAACGATATCGTCCTCGGAGCAAGCTTCCGATTGTCGGAAGGAAACAAGGAGGAGCTCCTGGCAAAACGCCGTGAGCTGATCCTGAAGCGGAACGCCTCGCAACCGCTTCATCTCCCAAACTCCGGGAGTATGTTCAAGAATCCCCCGGGCAACTTCGCGGCAAAGCTTATCGAACAGGCGGGGTTGAAGGGGAAACGGGTCGGGAATGCGCAAATCTCGGAGAAGCATGCAAATTTTATCGTGAACCTCGGTGGAGCGAAGGCGACCGACGTGTTCACGCTGATCGACCTGGCCCGCCGCACCGTGCATCAGAACGCGGGGCTTCTCCTGGAGCTGGAAGTCAAACTCATCGGGTTCCCCGATGAGACACGAAAGCAGGTGGCATGAGCACGTCGCCGAAACTCAAATTTGGTTTCGCAGGACTTCTCCTGGGAGTGACTGGACTTATCGTCGCCTCCAACCTTTGGAAATCGGAGCTTAAGGTCCGACGGATCACCGTCGAGGGGAACCGCATTGTCGAGACCCCCGAGATCCTTCAACTGGTGAAGATCGCGAAGGATGCACAACTCCACGAGGTGGATCTCATGGCCGTGCGGAAAAACGTCCTCAGTCATTATTTTATCAAGGACGCGGTCGTCGAGCGGGATCTTCCCGCAACGATCAAAATCACGATCAAAGAACGGTCTCCTTTGGCCATTGTCAATGCTCAGGAGGTTTTGTATCTGGACGAGGATGGCGTGGTTCTTCCCCATTCGATCTCGAAGGCCCTCTTTGACCTGCCGATCCTGAGCGGTGTGCCGGGGACCATGACGCTGAAACCAGGCATGACGTTGAAGAACGCCGACGTGCAGGAGGCGCTGGAAATCCTTGCAACGTCGAAGCTCCTCGGCAAAGAGTTGTACTACATGATTTCCGAAGTCCGTCTTCGCGATGGCGGCGACATTGTGCTCTATGCCGCCGAGTGGGGCGTGCCGATCATCATGGGAAAGGGAAACATCCCCAACAAGCTTGTTCGCCTGGAAACATTCTGGAGCGAGGTGGTCCGACAGCAGGGATCGGAACGGTTGCAGTACGTCGACCTTCGGTTCGACGATCAGATTGTCGTACGGTGGAACCAGAAAAAAGGATAACAGACCCCGCCCACGCGGGAGTCACCATAAGAGTGTACCCAAGGGAGATTGTCGTCCATGACACATGAGATTGCCGTCGGTTTGGATATCGGAACAACAAAAGTATGCGCCATTGTTGCCGCACCGGATGAAAACAATCCGGGGAAGTTGAACATTCTGGGGATCGGCCGGAGCCCGTCGGATGGCCTGACCCGCGGCGTTGTGACCAACATTGAGAAAACCGTCCGTTCCATCCAGATGGCGGTGGCGGAAGCGCAGGCGCAATCGGGCGTGAAGATCACAACGGTCACCGTGGGTATTGCCGGGGATCATATTCAGAGTTTCCAGAGCCGCGGAGTGGTGGCAATCAGCCATACCGATAACGAGATCTCTCAGGAGGATGTCGAGCGACTCATCGAGGATACGAAGCGGGTGGCTCTTCCTTCCGACCGGAAGATCATCCATGTCATCCCCCAACAGTTCATCGTGGACGGACAGGATGGGATTTACGATCCGGTCGGTATGTCCGGCGTCCGGATGGAAGCGGTCGTGCACATCATCACCGGCCTGGTGACCGCCGCCCAGAATATTTACAAATGCGTACAGCGCGCCGGATTGCATGTGAACGATATGGTCCTGGAGCCGCTCGCCTCCAGTTATTCGGTGCTGGATGATGAGGAAAAAGAGGTGGGCGTCGCGCTCCTCGATATCGGCGGCGGCACAACCGACCTGGCCGTATTTGAAGAGCGCACCATTCGCCACACCGCTGTGATCGGCGTGGCGGGCAAAAAAGTGACGGACGACATCCGCAAAGGGCTGGGCATCCTGACCGAGCAGGCCGAGAAGATCAAACAGGAGCATGGGTATGCTTTCATGCCGGCGATCGTCAACAATGAACCCATTATTCTTCCGGGGATCGGTGGTCGGGCTCCGATCGAAATCGACAAGCGGTTATTGTGCCAAGTCATTCAACCCCGGATGGAGGAGATTCTGGAGATCGCGTCGATGGAGATCAAACGCTCAGGATACTCCAAGCATCTCTCGGCGGGGATTGTGCTGACCGGAGGCGGCTCGCTCATCAAAGGGACCGCCGACCTTGCCCGTGAGGTCATGGGCATGCCGGTGAAAATCGGCATTCCGAGCGGTTTCAGCGCCGGCCTCGTCCGCGAAATTGAGAACCCAATTTATGCCACCGGTGTTGGGCTCGTCATCCACGAACTGAAGCATCGTGATCGCTCGAACATCGCTGCAACCGTTACCACGGAAAAAGGGAAGGGCTCGGTCAACAGCATTTTCAATAGGATGAAGACGTGGTTTGATGAGTTGTAGAAAGTATGAAAGTAAAAAGGAACAAGTAGATAAGTAAAAAGTCGGCAAGTGAAACGGATGAGGAGGTGGGGATGCACGACTTCAGAAAATTAGAAGTGTATCGGAGGGGATTGAGATTTACGAGGACTGTCCGTCGATTAACCTCGAAATTTCCAAAAGAAGAAATGTTTGTCCTGACGCCGCAATATCGGAAGGCTGCTGATTCCATCGTCTTGAACATCGCTGAAGGGGCTGGCTGTGGATCAAAGAAAGAGTTCTCAAAATTCCTGGGTTATTCTATTCGTTCCGGTTATGAGTGCGGGGGATGTGCCGATATCGCCGCTACTCACAATTACATTGACCCAAAAGAGTATCAGGCCGTCATCAAAGAAACAAACGAAATCGTCTCAATGCTTATCGGATTACAGCGGACAGTTCGCCAATGAATGTCGCAGCACATCTTACTTCATACTTTGATACTTCCTACGTCTCAGTCACATGACTTTTCCCTAAGAATTTAAACCGAAATTCATAAACCCAAATAAACCCACCCACCATAACTTAAGGAGACTGCACCGTGATAGAACTCGACACGTTGGCGAACCGCGGGGCGAAAATTCGAGTGGTCGGCGTTGGCGGCGGCGGAACAAACGCTGTCAACAGCATGATCGATAAAGGATTGATCGGCGTTGATTTCATTGCGATCAATACCGACCTGCAAGCCCTGGAACGCAACCAGGCACCAAACAAGATCCAGGTCGGCAAGAACCTCACCCGCGGACTCGGCGCAGGGGCCGATCCCACAATCGGGCACCGCGCGGTGGAAGAGGACCGCGATGAGATCGCCCGCATGATCGCGGGGAGCGATATGGTGTTTGTCACAGCCGGCATGGGGGGCGGCACGGGAACCGGCGGCGCACCGATGGTCGCCAATATTGCCAAAAGCATGGGGGCGTTGGTCGTCGGCATCGTCACCAAACCCTTCAATAGCGAAGGCAAGAAGCGGGCAGCCCAGGCGGAACTCGGCATCGAGGAAATGAAAAAGCAGGTGGATACCCTCATCGCCATCCCGAACCAGAAACTGCTGGATATCATCGACCGCACCACGCCGCTCATCGAGGCATTCGAGCTGGCGAACCAGGTGTTGTACAACGCTACGCGCGGCATCTCCGAGTTGATCACGGTTCCCGGCCTGATCAACGTGGATTTCGCCGACGTGCGCACGATCATGCGTGAGATGGGAGATGCTTTGATGGGATCCGGCGTCGCCAAGGGAGACAACCGGGCGATCGAGGCGGCCAACCAGGCCATCTCCAGCCCGTTGCTCGACGGCGTTTCCATTGCCGGCGCGCAGGGAATCCTTGTCAATATTACCGGCGGACGCAATATGACGCTGGTGGAGGTCGACGAGGCGACAAGCATTATCCACGATGCGGCGGGCGACGACGCGAACGTCATTCTTGGCACCGTCGTGGACGAGAACCTTACCGATGAGATCATGGTCACCGTGATCGCGACCGGCTTCAACAAGAAGGCGGCCGCCGTCAAAGCTCCGCCCAAACCCGCTTCAAAGCTGATCGATCGTATTCCTTCAGGACCGACCGACCTGCAGAAGCTGGACGAGCCGACATTCCTGCGGCGCGGCATCGACATCTCGGTCAACGCTCAACGCGATATGCATCGGAGCGACGACGAGAAGATCGACAAGGTGGACCCGGATAAACCGGCGTTCCTCAGAAAGATCATGGACTAAGAGGTTCAGGAGAGAGCTTCAAGAGACCGAAGGCGGCGATCGCCATCGCCGCCTTCTTTCTTTCCCGATGCCGCATCCAAAAAACGTCGCTCTTCTACCCCACTTCGTCCCACCTTCGTTGCTTCTCTCCTCCCCTTTCCCTACATTTTTGCAGGCATTTCGCGTATCAAAACCATGACCGCTACAGGCTTGAGGAACGAATGGCATTGAATGTTTTATTTTCTTCTCTACGAACACCCCGACGGTTCTTCGTCCTCTGTGCCCTCTGTGCCTCTGTGGCACCTTTTTCCATGGAAGCCCAACAGCGCATCGAAAGCCAGTTCCGGATCGGCCGACTTAAATACAGCGGCGGTGGGGATTGGTACAATGATCCTTCTGCCGAGGTCAACCTTCTTCGGTTCGTCCGGGAACAGACCAACATCGATGTCGATCCCCGCTATGAGTTTGTCGAGCTCTCCAGCGAGAAACTGTTTTCCTACCCGATGCTCTTCATGACCGGACATGGCAACGTGGTCTTCTCCGAGTACGAGGCGCAGCGGCTCCGGACCTATTTGACCAACGGCGGATTTCTCTATATCGATGACGATTACGGCATGGATAAGGCGCTGAGGCGGGAACTGAAGAAGGTCTTCCCGGATCATGACCTGGCGGAACTCCCTTTCACGCACGGCCTCTATTCCTCCCATTTCAATTTCCCGAGCGGTGTGCCGAAAACTCACGAACACGACGGCAAACCAGCGCAGGGATTCGGCCTCTTTCTTAAGGGGAAGCTTATGGTGTATTACACCTATGAATCAAACCCCAGCGATGGATGGGCAGATCCGGAAATCCACAACAACCCGGAAGCAACGAGGCAGGAAGCGTTGCGATTCGGAACGAATATCGTGGTCTGGGCGTTGAGTCGATAGTTGAGTTCTTCATCCTCCATATTGACTGAGATCCGGGAACGCCTCGCACAGGTCCGGACCCTTCAACAGAAGGTCGAACGACGATCGGGTTTTCTTGTCTTCGGCGTATTCTTCCTCCTGGTGCTCGTCATTTCAGCACTCCTGGAGTCGGTCCTCCGTCCCGACAGCACAGGAAGAACCATCCTCTTCTTTATTTCCTCTCTGAGCCTGACCGTGCTCCTTATCCGCCACGCAGTCATCCCGTTGCTTCGGAGCGCGGGCGTTCTCCCAACGCCCAACGATTTCGAGATCGCCGGCCACATCGGAGCACACTTCCCCACCATCAAAGACCGGTTGCTCAATTTGATGCAGCTTCACCGGGACTCAACATCGGGCTCCTCTCTGTACTCTCCGGAACTGATCGACGCCTCGTTTCAGGACCTTTCAGAGGCAATCCGCACCGTGGATTTTACTTCATCCATAGATACCGCACCGGTGCAACGCACCTTTAAGCTCTTTGGGTTGACCACCGTCGGTACGCTCCTGCTCTTCGTATCTTCCCCCACGGGATTTCTTGAGTCCTATCACCGAATTCTCCATTTTCAACAGGAGTTCAGGGCACCCTCGCGTTACACGCTGGAAGTGCTCCCGGGAAACAAGGAGGTGGTGAAGGGAGAATCGATTGAGGTGCGGGTCAACGTCAACACGAAAGAGCCAACGGACTTTGCCAACCTCACCCTGGAGTTGCTCTGGCGTCAGGAAGGACAATCGAACTTTGAGAAAACCGAATTGCAATCCACTGGTGGCGGACCGTTCCAATCGACGTTTACCAGTCTGCGGGTTTCAACCGAGTATTTTGTGAAAGTCACAGACGTGGAGAGTGAACGATTCAAACTTACCGTTCTCGACCGGCCGGTGCTTCGTTCGTTACAGGTGCGGCTTGATTTTCCCGCTTATACCAAGCTCCCGCCGCGCATCCAGGATGAATTTGTGGGGGATATCACTGCCCTCGCGGGCACACGCATTTCCCTTTCCGGTACCGCAAGCAAGGACCTTGCAGGGGGAGAGATCCTCTTTGGTCCGAACGAGACTCTGCCATTGAACATCCGGGGCGACCGCTTTACGGCAAGTTTCACCATCGACGAAGAGAGGGATTACTCTGTGAATGTCCGGGACGAAGAATCGCTCACGAACCCCGATCCGATTCACTATAAGGTCCGAATCGTGCCGGACGAATTTCCCGCGGTGGCGATCATCCAACCGGGGCGCAATCTCGACATTGCAGGCAACCAGTTCCTCCCACTCCTCATCCAGGCAAAGGATGATTTCGGTTTCTCCTCGCTCCGTCTGGGGTACCGGCTTGTCCATTCCCGCTACGAGCAGCCGCAGGAGACGCCGAAATTTCTTTCCATCCCGATTCCCTCCTCCCGCAATGGACAGATCGAGACTCCTTACACGTGGAACCTTGCACCGCTGGGTCTCGTGCCGGAAGACATTGTGGAGTATTTCGCGGAGGTATTCGACAACGACGTGATACGCGGCCCGAAGAGCAGCCGAAGCCCGATGTTCCTTCTCCGTCTCCCCTCGCTGGAGGAGGTCTTTGCGGAGTCGGAGAAGGGTCAGGATCAATCGATCGATGATTTGAAGCAAACGCTCCAAGATGCAAAAGAGTTGAAGGAAAAGCTCGAGTCCATTAACCAGGACATCAAGAAGAACAAAGAGATGGACTGGCAGCAGCAAAAGAAACTCGAGGAGATGGGGAAAAAATACCAGGAGCTCCAGAAGAAACTGGAGGAGGTAAAAAAGAGCGTTGATGACCTGGTCCAGAAGATGGACCAGCAAAATGTTCTCTCGCCCGAGACGCTACAGAAGTACATGGAGTTGCAACAACTCTTCGAACAGCTCGATTCCGCCGAACTCCAGCGGGTGATGAAACAGATGCAACAGGCCATGCAGCAGGTCAACCGTGAGCAACTGCAGCAGGCGCTGCAAAAAATGACCTTCTCGGAGGAGCAATTCCGGCAGAGCCTCGAACGGACCCTCAGCCTCCTGAAGCGTATTCAGATCGAACAGAAACTTGACGAAGTAAAGAAACGGGCGGAGGCGCTCGAAGCGCAGCAGAAAGATCTGCGGGACCAAACTGCCCGGGCAGAGAATGATCAGAACAAGCTGAACGAACTCGCGAAGCAGCAGAGCGACCTCGCCAAGCAGGAACAGCGGTTGGAGGAAGCAGCCCGCGAGCTTCAGAAACGGATGGAGGAGTTCTTCACGGAGATGCCGGCGGACAAGATGCAACGGCTCAACGAGCAGTTGCAGGCGCAAAAGATTGACCAGTCAATGCAGCAGGCAGGTTCGATGATGCAACAGGGAAAACCGCAACAAGCCGGGGCCGTGCAACAACAGACACTGCAACAATTGCAACAGATGTCGAACCAACTGCAATCGATGCAACAGGAGATGCTCCAGCAGCAGATGCAGTATGTGATGAACGAAATGCGGAAGGCGATCAGCAACCTGCTGGAACTCTCCAAACGCCAGGAGGCGCTGAAACAGCAATCGCTGTCCGCCCCCCCCAACTCCCCTCAACTTCGCCAGAACGCACAGGACCAATTGCGTGTGATGCAGGATCTGGGCAATGTGATCCAGGGACTCAGTGAGCTCTCCAAACGCTCTTTCGCCGTGACACCCGAAATGGGAAAGGCGATCGGCGAAGCGTTCCAGAAAATGCAGGGTGCCATGAACAGCCTTGATGCCCGCAATGGTTTCATGGCCTCCCAGGAACAGGGAAGCGCGATGGGTTCATTGAATAAGGCAGCGATGGAAGTGCAGAATTCCATGCAGGCGATGATGCAGGGGGGAGGAGGCGGCATGGGGGGACTGATGCAGCAGCTCCAGGCGATGGGAGGACAGCAACAATCGATCAACCTGCAGACACAACAGATGCAGGCGGCGGCAGAAGCTGCGCGCCTTTCCGCGGAGCAGGAAGCCGTCCGAAAATCCCTCGAGCAGCTTAACAAGGAAGCCCAAGCCAGCGGTGAAGGAAAGCGGATTTTGGGCGACCTGGATCAGATAGCCCGCGAGATGCAGGAAGTGGTCCGCAACCTGGAACAGAACAACGTCAATCCGGAAACAATCCAGAAACAGGAACGCATTCTTTCCCGGCTTCTCGATGCCTCAAAATCGATGCGCGAGCGCGATTACGAGAAGCGGCGACGCGGGGAAACAGGGATGCGGGTGGAAGGACGGCGTCCCGGTGAGCTTGATCCCTCAACCCTCGAAGGACAGAGCCGGATTCGAGAGGATCTCTTGAAGGCCATGGAGCAGGGATATTCGAAGGATTACCAAGAGTTGATCGTGCGGTATTTCGAGGAACTGCAGAAGATTCAGGGCGGAAAGAAATAGAAATCAAAAAACCCACTCAAAAAAACTCACCACCAATGAACACCGAAAAAAATGAAAATGGATAATTGTTCTTCTCGGTGTCAATCCCCGTCCGCATGACTGCGCCCGCCCGAACGACTGATTGTTCAGTCGGGCGGGTCAGCAGTCGGGCGGGCGTGTGTCATCCGTGGTTCAATATCCGAGCATTTTTTTTGCAGCCATGAAGCCATAGATCCGGGGCAGGGTATCCAGCATGGTCCCCCATTCCACCCACAGAATGGTACTGAACTCCTGCCCCAAGATGCTATGAACCGTTTGACGCCACATCGTTGGGGCTTGGAGTCCGACGAAAGGTCCCCAACCAACCCACTCACAAAATGATTCATGAAGGAATGTGACGTGGTTATCGGACTCCAGCCCCGAATCATGATGCCGCGTTGTCGCTGAACCTCAACAAGGCGACTACTTTAGTAACCCCTCTCAAAAACTCATGCCGACGATTAGATAAGACTGTTCCAGATCCGGGTTGACGATAAAGGATGCGGAGACGGGGAGTGAAAACGACTCCGTAACCTTCACGGACTTTAAAGCCGTGATCCCGACATTGATGATCGCCGCTTGCTGTGTCCCGTACCAAGCACTTTTCCCCATGGAGGTTCCCAGAAAGAAATTCAGTCCAACGCTTTCCAGCGCGACCGGGTAGGCGAGCTCGAGATACGCTGAGTTATCCGGATCGCAATGCACGTTAAGATATGCTTTGACCGTCAGGGGGACGGTTGCGGGGCCAGCGTAGGCAATCCCAACCTCCAAGGTGTGTGCCCCCTTCCCATCGTCTTCAAAATTGAAGTACTTGAGTCCTGCGCTCGGATAGTAATAATCAGTGTAGAGAGCAGAGAATGTTCCCGCCGAAGTTGGAATATCGAACGAAGCCCAGAGATCATGTTCGGCGAAGGGAGTGCCGGATCCAGCGAAGCTGTACGCTCCCCACGTGCCAAGTTTGAAGTTGCCAAGGGTCAGAACCAGCGAGGGCTGGAAACTTGGCGAGTTGCCGTAGTCGACACCCCGCCAGATGTAGCGGCTCGCAATATCCGCACCGACGCTTACCTGGGCACCGGCATGCGGTGCAACGAGTGAAGAGGCAAGAATGAGAATCGATACAAAAGAGGCCGTTTTAGTCTTGTCCATGGACCTGTTCCTTTTCAATGTTTACGTGCATGAATAAACCGTTTTCATGTTCATTGACATTTTCCCGAACGTTGTCTACTTTAGGCCGAGCAGGTTGAACGAGAACGGCCCGCATGACTCGTGCCGCTTCCGCTGCCCAACAACACGCGGGAGCCCGACGCTGTCGGTGTTCCCCGGTTTCCTACCGGAATCTTGTCCCTCTCATCAGAACGCGCCCACGTTCAGTCACGATGAGATGGACTCAGTTGGTCACTTCAGCCTGCTCTTTATTTTTATAACCTCACGTCGTTTCCTTCCCGGGAAAAAGCGTTACCCGGGATGATCCCCCCATCAACCTGCATCCATTTCCACTGCAAATTGTGAACCGGGAGCCGGGCCCCGTTTGGGGGCGGCAGGAGTCTTCGGTTCGCTCAGATCGTAGCTCCTCTCACCACCGCTGGTAAATTCGGGGTATGCGGACATCCCATGCTCGCCGATATCAAGCCCTTCGAACTCTTCCTCCGGTGAGACCCGGATCCCTGCTACAACTTTGATGAGGTACCAGGCGCCCAGTGATGCCGTAAAGGTGAAAAGGCCGACGGTGGCAACCCCGATCAATTGGTTAATCAGCAGAGCCGTCCCTCCCCCAAAGAATAATCCATCACCGGTCGTGTTCGGTGTAAATTGGCCCTGTGCAAACAGGCCGACGGCCAGTGTCCCGAAGACACCGTTCACAAGGTGGACCGACAAGGCACCGACCGGGTCGTCGATCTTCGCCCGGTCAAAACCGAGGACGGCAAACACCACGAGCACGCCGGCGATCATTCCGATCAGGATGGAACTGCCGACGCTCACAAACGCGCACCCCGCGGTGATCGCCACGAGCCCCCCCAAACACCCGTTGATTGTCATGCTGAGATCAGGCTTCCCGAGGACAAGCCATGCCACAATCGTCGAGCTCAGTATTCCTGCGGCTGCCGCACTATTGGTGGTGATCGCTATATGAGCAATCGCCCCCGGGTCCGCAGCCATCGTGCTGCCGGGGTTGAACCCAAACCACCCGAGCCAGAGAATGAATGCCCCAAGGGTTGCCAGCGGCATGCTGTGGCCGGGGATCGGATGAACCTTTCCTCCTTTGAACTTCCCGATGCGTGGGCCGAGGATCAACACACCAGCCAGGGCCGCCCATCCGCCGACAGAGTGGACCGTTGTCGATCCGGCGAAATCCCAGAAACCTAGGCCGGCCAACCATCCGCCCCCCCAGATCCAGTGGCCCGTCAGTGGATAGAGGATGCCGACCATGACAAAGGAAAAGAGGATGAAGGCCATGTACTTGATACGCTCTGCGACGGCGCCGGAGACGATCGTTGCCGCGGTCCCGGCAAATACGAGCTGGAAGAAAAACTTTGCCATCAGGGGGACCGTTGCCCAACTGATAGCGCTATACGCTCCCTGGTAGGCCTCGCCGGTTGCCGGGCTGTTATCCGCGCCGCCGAGCATGAACGCTCCTTCAAGGCCGAGGAAGCCGTTCCCGTTTCCAAACATCAATCCCCACCCGATAAACCAGAATGCGAGGGACGAAATAGCAAACACGATGAAATTCTTGGAGAGGACATTCACCGTGTTCTTTGCGCGGACAAATCCGGACTCGACCATGGCAAACCCGGTGTTCATGAAGAACACCAGCATGCCGGCCAGGAGTACCCACAACGTGTCAACGACTACTTTTTGATCCATGTTGTTCCATTCCTTTCATAGTTGTTTTTCCACCGGTCGTTATTAAAGTGCCTCGGCTCCCGCTTCTTCCGTGCGTACACGGATGACCTCTTCGACCGGAAGCACGAAAATCTTGCCGTCTCCTACCTGTCCGGTTTTCGCGGTCTGCACGATGACGGAGACCGCGGCCTCGAGCCGTTCCTCGGGCACCACGAGCTCCAACTTCACCTTGGGGAGGAAATCGATCTTGTATTCAGAACCACGGTACACCTCAGTATGCCCTTTTTGCCTTCCGACCCCCTTCACCTCCACGATGGTCATGCCGCGAAAGCCAGCTTCCAGCAGGGCTTCCCGCACCTCATCCAGCTTGTGAGGCCGAATAATCGCCTCAATTTTCTTCATAAAAGCCTCGTATTAATAATTAATGTGGTATTGTTAATTAGCGGTAATAAATAATGTTGAATCGTAAAATCAACTTATAATATAAAGTCAATTTTGGGAAAGTCAAGGAAAATTTTTACAAAGTTTTATAGCTACTGGAAAGGGGCGATAGTACGGTTTTGAGACGGTGAGCCGGAAGGGCTCATCCGCACTTCGAGGGGTGGATGGGACCGACTATGGTATTACTTCTTCAGGACGGCGGATTGAAAATGAAGTCGCTCTTTGAGGGAACCGAGACGCTTTCTCGCGTACTCAGTCAAGTCCAATCCCCCCTGCGATGAAGAGAGGAACTTCTGATAGTACAGGGAAGCGACTGTTGGATCAGCATACTGTTTATCATACACCGTGGCAAGATGGAAAAGAAGGTCGGCTTTGGCAGGATTGAGTTCCAGGGCCTTCTTAAAGTATCGAATGGCATGCCGTGCGTTGTTCAGCTCCCCGTTTGTCACGGCGAGCTGTGTATAGACATCGGGGAGGAGTCCCGCCGTGAGCAGCCTGACGGCTCGATGCAGCAAAGCCAGCGATTCATCCAATTTGTTGAGATTCCGTTTGACGACCCCGAGGTAGAAGGGGGTGGAAGCGTCGGTCGTATCGATCGCGAAGGACTGTTGGAGCGAAATCTCCGCTCCCGTGCTGTTACCGGAAAAATGCTGTGCGGTCCCGAGCATTTTCCAGACTGAAGCGGAACTATCGCCATGGTCAATCGCTCGTTGATACATTGTCACAGCATAAACGTACATCCCTTCCCTGAATGCGATGTCCCCTCTCCGCCTGATGAGCGCCGCATTCTCCGGGTGAACTTCCAGCCCCCTGTCGGCAACACGCCGGGCAGAGATGAGTCGTTCCGTCGTGAGATAGACGTTGATAAGCTCAAGCGCTATGACACTGTTGCGCGGGTTTTTCCGGAATGCGCGTTCATAGGAGATAATCGATTCATCAAACATGTCAAGTGCCGCACAAGTCCGGGCCATCTGGATTTGAACGAAGACGTTGGAGGTATCCTCAGCGGTGAGCCTTTCATACAAAGGCTTCGCCTTGTCCCAACGCTTCGCTTCCGCATACATCTTGGCAAGGTTCAAGCGCACCATACGGTTCATGGGTTCAAGACTGAGCGCATGGAGATACTCTTCCTCGCTTCGCAGTGTCAGGCCAAGGCTTTCATAGCTTCGACCGAGAGCAAGAACTGCGGGAATCGATGCAGGATTGAGTTGTTTTGCACGCTCAAACGCGACGATCGCTTTTTCATGATCCGAGAGCCCCTGGTAGGCAAGGCCGAGGTAGTAATATACCTCGGGAGCGTGATTTCCTGTTTGGCTCACCGGTTTAAGTGCATCAATGATGCCCTGATAGTTCCCCTCACCCAATAAGAGACGCACAGATGAAATATCTCTTGTTTCCTGAGCCCACGCTACCCCGGTAAACAACCAGATCCCAAGTAATGGGAACACTTTTGAACTGAACCGAACGTTCATCATGATCCTCAACCTCGTTGTCCTGGATCAGAACACGGAAATAAATGATGTTGGCATATGTCCATTCCTCTTTTTCTCTTTCCTTCCATCTTTGGCTACCCCTTCTTCCTGCAGGTGGCGGTATCCCAACACGAAGGCTTTACCGCTTCCACTCACATGAGAGATTTGTCCTTCTTCCTTGATTGTGTAAAGACTGGCTGACATAAATCCGCTTTCTGATTTCTGCCTGAAGAGAGCATAGTAAATGTTCGCGTTGACCCTGATTTCAAAGGGGGTTGTCTTTTCGATAACTTGCATTGTCCTTTTCTCGTCATCGACAATGTAAGCGCATTCAACAACAGCCTCCGAGTTCGAATCATCAGAAGTAACACGAACCAGAATTGTAGATGTCTCAACCTCTTGCGGCTGTGCATTCGACTGGGTTAACCCCAACGTGATCGATACCAAGAATGTTAATATTAACGTTTCCATCGGGTCTCTCCCTTTCTGAAGCTGTTGGTTATTCCTCTCTCTGAAGCTCTAAGAACAGGGCAATTACATGTTTGTATTTCGTGAGATAGTAGTCAAACGTGCCCTCAGCCGGAGCATCGTCAAGCGGGCGTGGGTTCATTGCATATACAAATACTGGAGTCTTGTGATGTTCCTTTAGCCAAACATCTCCCAATCCAGTAATCTTTGTAGCGCCGTAATCCTTAAGTGATATATTATTTAAGGTGGAACTCCCATGCGGTCCGAGCAGGTGAAACCGAACTTTATTATTTTCCAACCGTTGCACTAATATAGAAAACGTGCTTTTGCCACCCTGCCGTGTGCTCGACCCACTCGCAAACTTCCGATCGGTTTGCTTACCATCCTCATATTCTTCAAATGTATATTTCAGTCGGTGCCTGAACGGTATCTCATAATTGAAGCGCTCGATCGTCGCTTGAAAGAATTTCAACAGTTGGTTTAGCTCGGCTCCGTTTAAGGTCTTGGGTTCAGAATTAAAGTGGTATCCATCGCTTGTTTTTTTGAGGATAAACCGGATTGGAACCGCGAGCCGAACCTTTACCGGTTTGCCTCTTTGCGTACCCGGACGAAATTTTGTTTTCTTGATAGCTTCAATCGCCGATTCATCACACCCAGCGCCGATTCCTTGCTTCACACTCGCTTTAACAACGTCCCCCTTTTCATCGATAAACACTTCGACATAGACCGTTCCCTGAATCCCTGCACGCCGGGCAATCTCAGGATAAATGACATTTGCCTGGATTGCCGCCATCCCCCCAATCGGTTCCGGAAGATCTTCCACGGTCACAAAATATTCTTCTTCATTCTGCGCAGGTGAAGCTTTTTGCTCCTGGCTATAGAGAAAGGACATAGAAAGCGTGGCCAAGAAAAGTAGTCGCACTGTGTTCATATTAACCTCATTGTTGTAACGGGAGGCTAGGTAATCTGGAGCCCTGCACCTCCACCGTCGGAAGTGATATCAGAATGACTTCCTTGGGTGCAGCCTCTCTCTCCTGCTCAACTGTGGAAATGGTCAGAACGGCCGACGCGGCGATGAGAAACAGGGCCAGGACGGCTGCAATGGGAAAGGAAAGCGAAACGCGGCGGGATCGCATCCACGGTGACCGTGATGTTGCAAAGAAGTCGGGAGGTATCGCCTTTGTGCCAGCTTGACCCCGCGCCGGCACCGGAATACCTGCCATTTCTTTCTCTTCACCAATTTCCGAACGCAAGCGAAGGGTGTCACTCAAAAATTTCTGGCATGTTGGACATGAAGCCAGATGGCTAAACATCGGCGGCCTCTCATGATCACTCAATTCATCATCAATGAACCGGCTTGCTTGTTCCTGTGTCTCCATGCATGTCATGGTTTTTCCCTTTCACGAAAATACGGTCTGATTTGTTCTAACATCGCCTTCCGGGCATGGAAAAGCCTTGACTTCACGGCGCTCTCCGTGCATCCGGTTACAGCGGCGATTTCAAGATAGGTCAATTGCTCATACTCCCGGAGAACGATCACTTCGCGGAACTCCGGCTTCAACCGGAGCAGGGCCTGACGGATGATCTCGGTCCGTTCATTGCTCACAGTTTCGTCGAACGGCGTGGGCGTATCAGTAAGGGTATCACTGTAATTCTCCAGCTGCTCGGTCCCGTTTCTTCGCTTTCCCCGCAAAAGGGTGAAAACCTCGTTGCGCGCGATCATGAAGATCCACGACCGGAACGCTTCGGGCCTGTCGAGCGAGGCAAGCGAATCGAGTCCTTTGATGAGGGTATTCTGAGCCGCATCGTTCGCTTCGTCCGGATCCACCAGCAAGCGGACACAATAGAGGTACACACCCCTCCAGTAGCGCTCGAAGAGAGCCCCCTTTGCATGTTTATCACCCGATTGTATTCGCCCGATGAGCTCTGCATCTGCCGGCAAGGGCACTGGATGGATCCTCCGGTGGTGGTCCGCAGGGAAACTGATTGTCAATAATCCTGAAGGTTCGGGTTTGTTACTCTAAAGATGCTTATTCCCCTCTTTTTCTCCCACGAATCTACGCGAATCTTCACCAAAAGCATTCTAACCTGATGTATTTCTTCCATGAAGCAATGGTTCGTGGAGATTGGTGAAGATTAGCGGGTCCCTCTGGACGAAGGATACAGAACGCCCGCCTTTAAAGATGCCAAAACGAGGGGAGAAGTTGCAGGAAAAAATAAGAAAAGAGGGTGATAGTTTGACTCAAGAAGCGAAGGCTTTGAAGTAACTTATTGGGATACAGCCTTTATTTCTTGCCGGCGCGAAAGTTGGAATAGCTTCCCTCCTAACCACGAACCGGCAAACGCCAGGGCCCCGACAAGCAGGGTCAATCCTGTCAGTCGGTCAAGGTAAATGTTCTTCATCGGGGCGAGCCAGAACCTGTTAAAGAATAGTACCATCATCAACATGTAGAGGACCGATCCGCCGGTGGTTTCCCATACCACTGTCCCTGCAGTCCGATACCCCAGCACCAGAGCAATGACGAACAACCAGACCAGACCGATGGCGACAAGTTTGTTCATTTCACTGGGGATTGTTGACACGATCAAACCCTTCAGCAAAAATGTCGTAACAAATTGGAACCAGACAAACAAGCAAAATGCCGTCAGGAACCATTTCGCACTGAATTTACTTTCCATGATGCCGTCCCCTCAATATGATAGAAACAAGCGTTTGAGGGATGACCAGAATCCCGTCGGCGGGGCCTCATCCCTGAATTCACCCCCAAGCCTCCAGTTCGACATGCTCCCATTTCCATCAACTGAAATGGTAATTGTTACAGAGGGGGAGCGCGTTGAGCGGCCCAGAACCTCGATGCTTTCCCCTTTCGGGCTTACCGAATAATGCGCATACGGAGTTGTTGCGAGATCGGGAGGAATTGTATACCCTGCCACTGATCCTCCACCTCCATTGGCCATGCTCTTGGGCTTGACACGATATTGAAAGACATCCCACGCGATCCGCCTGAGGCCGGACACCACGTCGCGAGTATTACGCTGTCCCGGTCCTGCTTCCTTAAGTTCGTAAAACATCACTTTCTGGATCGGAGCAGCCAGAAGAATGATCGAGACAACCGGGATCGTGATCACCGCTCCGACGATAGACGCCGTGCTGCGCGGCCATGAGGCCAGACTTGAATGACGGGCGATTGCCCTCGCACGCATTTCGAGAAGAAAGAGGGTTGGACCCAGGACCGCGATGAGAAGCATTCCTCCCAAGGCCGAAAAGCGTATGGATAGTGAGACAGGTTCCAGTGGGCGACCGGAGAATTCATTCAGGCCATTTTCGATTTCCTGACCTGCGGCAACGACCCAGGGCAAAACGAAGAAACGGGGGGAAAAATTCATTCGATCCAGCCTGGCAAGATCCCACACGTATATCACGGCAAGAGCGATCAAAGTGGTAAGAAGAAATGAGGTGATAAATCTGATCGAAAGCTCATCCTTCGTTCCTTCGACCTGCAAAGGGATGTCTTCAATTTTCGACTTCATGGCTTAAACCTCCTTCTGTCAGGGTGAACCGTTCCTGAATTTTTCCTCTTTGCCCACCGAGATTGGTAAACTCCGCGCTTTTCCCTCTTGAATAAGAATCCCATGCCACCAGGACGATCCGATCATCACGGAGATCCGTCAGGATGACTTGAAGACCGTCCCACTTCGATCTGGCCGCGAAAATATTGGTTCCGACTCTTCCCTCCCCATACTTCATTTGAAACAGTTCACCCAGTGAGCGTCTGACCGGCCCGCGTTGCGAATAAAACATTTCATATGGTTCCTTCAGGATATGCACCATATCATCAAACAGGACCGCTCGACTCGTTTGAGCGCGAATGGAAAGAATGCTCTCCCGCTGCCATTGACCCCGTTCTTTTTGGCCTGCCCACCCCATACCTGCGGCCAGGAGAGTGATAGCTGTTATTCCAATTGTTGTCCATCGTCTCAGGGTGGAAACAGCCGGACGAGTGCAATATACCACGAGTGCTCCGATATATGCTGCGCCCGCAACACCGGATGCGGCCAACGGCTCCCACAAATCGGTTGAATTCCCGGGGAGGAAGAAAGCAACGACAACGAGGAACATTCCGGTCGCAAGCCAAACCAGCAGAACAGCGGTCTCTCGTTTTAGTTCAATAGTAATGGTCTCGTTTTCCATGGTCACTCCTGGGGCAACTTTGTTATCCACTTCCCTTACGGGCGGGGCGTTCTCAACTCCACCGGAACCAATTGCAGGACATCGGGTGGGAACTCCTGTCGCGGTTGTGAGTCGTGAAACAACGCCGGAGCAACAAAGAGACTTCCAATAATGAGAAGCAGCGCAATCGAAGCTGCCGTCGGAAGGGGAAAGACGATCCGCAGGTCCCAGATGGATGTTTTACGGGAGAAGGTTTGTTCTGTCGGTATCAAACCTGCGCCTCGCATGCGGTCATCAAGCTCGTCCGGGGCGGTGATCGTTTCCGCGTTCATCAATTCCGCTCTGACTTGCAGGCTCGCCTGAAAAAAGTCCCGGCATTCAGAGCAAGCACCCAGGTGGGCAAACACGGTAGAAGATTCCTCCCCGCGGAGTTCGTTGTCAAACAACTGGGCGATTTGCATTTGATACTGTTCACACGTCATGGTTCTTTCCTTTCGACAACATACGGCATGAATTTCTTTGTCAGTGCCTTGCGAGCCTTGAAGAGCCTTGATTTGACGGAACTTTCCGTATCGCCTGTCACCGCTGCGATCTCCGCGTACGAAAGTTGTTCATACTCTCTCAACATCAACACCTCGCGGTACTCGGGCTTCAGCCGTTCCAGCAACCGCTGTACGATCTCAACCCTTTCCTTCCCCAGCAGGGAATCGAGGGGAGTCCCTTCTTCCCACACATCCTGCGCTTCCCCGTCCAGTCCCTCCAGATGTTTTTTCCTGCGGAGAATTGCATATGCCTCATTCCGAACAATCGCGAACATCCAGGCGCGGAACGCGGCGGGATCGAGCAGCGTCGGGAGGCGGTTGTGTATCTTGACAAACGTTTCCTGAACGGCATCCAACGCATCGTCCCGGTCCTTCAACAGCAGCATGCAAAAAGCAAAGAGCGCGTGTTTATACCGTTGATAGAGCTGGGCGAAGGCAGCAGAATTCCCGCCGGCGATCTGGTCAATGAGCTGCTCGTCCGTAAAAGGGTGCAATGGTATGCCTGGAGGTGGTGAAAAAACAGAGACGCCTTACACAACTCCTGCCACACTTTCAACTGGGAATTTTTTACACACCGGCACTCAAAGTAGATAAAAAAAGAGGCAAAAAGTTGCCGTGTGCCCCTGCTCACTGTCCCCCTGTTTTGTCATTTTTGACATTGATTTTCGGAGTCCCCTTTGGTAGATTGGCGCGGAGTTACCAGGAGGGATTTTGATGGGACGCCGCATTACACTTCTTTCAATGGCTTTCTTGCTCCTCACCAGTTGTTCCCCCGTTGCCTTTCCACAATCTCAAACCATGGAGCCGGCGTTTCCCGCCCTTTCCTTCTCCAATCCTGTCGACCTGCAGGATCCGCGAGACGGCACCAACCGACTCTTCGTCGTTGAACAGGTAGGGATCATCAAAGTATTTGAAAATTCTTCTTCCGTTGTGTCATCGGCCGTGTTCCTCGATATCAGGGACCGGGTGAACAGCGGAGGAGAACTCGGGTTGCTGGGTCTCGCATTTCATCCTTCGTATTCTGCCAACGGATATTTCTACGTGAACTACACTGCTTCCAACCCTTTGAGAAGTGTCATCGCGCGCTACTCCGTCGGCACAACCGACCCCAACCAGGCGAATAAGGAAAGCGAACAGATTGTGCTTTCATACAACCAACCGTTCACGAACCACAATGGCGGACAGGTTTCGTTCGGTCCGGACGGGTATCTGTATATTGCCACGGGAGACGGTGGTTCGGGGGGCGATCCGCAAAACAACGCCCAGAACCGGTCAAACCTCCTCGGGAAAATTCTCCGGATTGATGTGGACAATCCCTCAGGAGGAAGGAATTACGGGATCCCGGCCGACAACCCCTTCGCCGGAAACAGTTCCGGATTCCGGGAGGAGATTTTCGCGTACGGGCTGCGCAACCCATGGCGGTTCAGTTTTGACGTGAGTACCGGGACCCTCTGGTGCGGCGACGTTGGACAAAGCACGCGCGAGGAGATCGATATCATCGAAAAGGGGAAGAACTATGGCTGGCGAACGATGGAAGGAAGCCTCTGCTTCAACCCCTCGACCGGATGCACGACAACCGGATTGACTCTTCCCGTCTGGGAGTATGGGCGATCGGAAGGATATTCCATAACAGGAGGATTTGTATATCGGGGGACAAAGAACCCCGACCTGACGGGTGCGTACATCTATGGTGATTACGGTTCGGGGCGCATCTGGGCATTGCGGTATGACGGGATCAATCCCGCGACCAATTCACTGATCGCTCAGATCCCCACCAACCGCCTTTCCTCCTTCGGAGTCGATCGGAATAACGAGATCTATATCTGTTCGTTCGATGGGAAGATCTACCGGTTTACGTCGACCATCACCACGGGAATTCAAGATGAAAAAACGATTCCGATGACACTGGCATTATTCCGGAATTACCCAAATCCGTTCAATCCCCGAACAAGTTTGAAATTTTCCCTTCCAACATCTACATTCGTCGCACTCAGAATATTCGACGCGTTGGGAAGACTTGTGGAAACACCGGTGAACGAATTCCGGGCAGCGGGCGAGCACTCGGTCGATTTTGATGCTTCGCATCTTCCCGGCGGGATGTATGTGTGCAGGCTCGAGGCGGCGGGACAAACCCTACTTCATAAGATGATGCTGGTCAAATAACAATACCGTGTCAATTGCTCACACATCGGAGGACACCATGCGCACCGTACAACGCACTTCCTTGATTGCAACTCTTCTTACGCTGGCCATCATAGCAACCGTGCCGGCCTTTGGTCAAGTCGATTTCAAAGTCGGGGGCGGGATCGGACTTGTCATGCCTGCGGCCGACTATGGCGGCTCGACCATCGACTACTATACCGGAATAAAATATGGGCTCGGAACCGGTTACAACCTTCATGCCAAGGCGCGGTTGGGACTTGTCGGATTCCGCCTGACGGGAGAAGCGGCTTATTCTTCCCTGAGTAACGACGGTTATTCCGAACCGGGACAGGGAAAGGCGGAAGTTTCTCATCAGATTCTCTCCATTAAAGTCGGACCGGAAATTCAATTCTCCCTTCCGGCGATGCCAATAACCCCGTACCTGGGTGCCAATGTTGCACTCCACCGATTCAGCGGAGAGACAGTGTTCCAGGGTGTATCGAAAGTCTCCAGCGCCACCTATTCAATGGAATCCGCCACCCGTCTCGGAGTCGGGTTCAGCGGTGGAGTCCTCCTCAGCCTTGCTCCACTCACCTCACTTGACATCAGCGTCGGTTATAATCTTATGAACCTGAGTGGCAATGAGTGGAGGGATCTTAACCCAACACAAGACCAGCGCATCGATACCTACCTGGCCCTGAACGATGAGGCGGACCCCGCTTACCAACCGGCAGACGATAAACACGTCGTTTCAAAATCACGAAACATTCACTCGATCCAGCTTGGAATCACAATACTATTCGGCCTATGACCAGATCATTGTTTGGACCGGGAGTTTCGCACACTCCCCATCATCCCATAGATGAACTTGCCCTGATGGAAAAGTGGGTTCGCATCCTCGACCGCATCGCCGCATCAATCTGTCTTACGTTGGGCGGATTGATTGCGCTCGCCGGAGTGTTGTTCATCGCCGTGACCTACATGGATCATGGAACGATGAGCGGCCACGAGTTCACCCTGATGGTCGCCGCGACGATGCTGGCAACGGGGGGATCGCTGACGTACGCTGCCAGGAGCATGCAGCAACATTCCCGGTGGCGGTGGGTCCTTCATGCCTTGCCGATTATTATCTTGATTGCAGGCTATTCGCTCGCCATCCTCCTCTCGGATTCGTTTACCGGTCTGTAACACGCTTTCGGAGAGGGGCCGGAGGCTTATAACAAATAGATGCGATAGCATCTATCAATAGGGATCCGTGCTCGGTTCAACGTTAGCTCTTGTCCAAGTTGACTTTCCCCCCTCTCTTCTCTACCTTTTCTCCGCACTACACGTTCACTCCCCCTTACCGATCACTCGGAGGATCCATGTCCCTCGTACGCATCGTGCTTGCCATCCTTGTCCTCTGTTCCAACCTCACCGCACAGCAGAAGAACGACCCTAAAAACCTCACCGTTGCTGAAAAAACCGCCGGCTTCGAGAAACTCCCGGGATTCATCCCCCTCTACTGGGATGCCAAAGCCGGCAAGGTGTGGTTGGAGATCGACCAGTGGGACCTGGAATTTCTCTACGTCAACTCCCTCTCCGCCGGCATCGGGTCAAACGATATCGGGCTTGACCGCGGACAGTTGGGTGATACGCGCGTCGTCAAGTTCCAACGCAGCGGCCCCAAGGTGTTGCTGATCGAACCGAATTATTCGTACCGGGCCGTGACGGAGAATGCCGACGAGCGCCGCACAGTGGAGGAGGCATTTGCACAATCGACGATCTGGGGATTTGATGTTGTCGTGGAAGAGGGGGACCGCGTCCTGGTCGATGCAGGCTCCTTTTATTTACGCGATGCACACGATGTTGCAGGGGCCTTGAAGCGCTCCAATCAAGGGACCTTCAGGCTTGATGCCTCCCGGTCCGCGTTCCATCTTCCCCGCACAAAAAACTTCCCGCAGAATACGGAGGTCGAAGCAACTCTCACTTTTACCGGGGACGATCCGGGAGCATGGCTGCGGCAGGTTACTCCCACACCCCAAGCCGTCACAGTCCGGCAACATCACTCATTCATCCAGCTACCAGATGGCAACTATACGCCCCGGATCTTCGATCCCCGCGCCGGATATTTCGGCATTTCCTACATGGACTATGCGACAGCGATTGACGAGCCGATCACCAAACGGTTTATCGCCCGCCACCGGTTGAAGAAGAAGGACCCCGCGGCTGCCGTCAGCGAGCCCGTGAAACCGATCGTGTATTACCTCGACCGCGGCACACCGGAGCCGGTCCGGTCCGCGCTGCTGGACGGCGCCCGCTGGTGGAGCCAGGCATTTGAAGCGGCCGGCTACAGGGACGCCTTCAGGGTGGAGATGATGCCGGAGGGAGCCGACCCGATGGATGTACGGTACAACGTTATTCAATGGGTCCACCGCTCCACGCGCGGGTGGTCGTACGGCGCCACCGTCACCGATCCTCGCACGGGGGAAATCATCAAGGGGCATGTCTCACTCGGCTCCCTGCGCGTCCGGCAGGATTACCTGATCGCAGAAGGACTGCTCGCGCCGTACGAAGAAGGGAAGCAGGTCCCCAAAGCCCTGGAGGAAATGGCGCTGGCACGGTTGCGCCAACTCTCTGCGCACGAAGTCGGACATACGATCGGTCTCGCGCACAATTACATTGCGAGCACGGAAAACCGGGCTTCGGTAATGGATTATCCGCATCCATGGATCACCTCCACAAAGGACGGTAAGATAGAGCTCTCGGACGCCTATGCGAGCGGTATCGGGGAATGGGACAAGGTTGCCGTCATGTACGGGTATCAGGACTTTCCCTCAGGGCGTGAAGAAAAGAAGGAGCTGGAATCGATCATCCTCAACGCGATGAAACGCGGGTTGGTTTTTCTTACGGACCAGGATGCCCGACCGCAGGGAAGTTCACATCCTCAAACACACTTGTGGGATAACGGAAAGGATGCCGTTCAGGAATTGGAGCGGTTGATGGTCATCCGGCAAATCGCTCTGAAGCAATTCTCAGAGAAGAACATCAAACCGGGCGCGCCGATGGCAACGTTGGAAGAGGCCTTGGTGCCGATCTATCTTCTTCACCGTTACCAGGTCGAAGCAGCGGTCAAGGTCCTCGGAGGCGTTTCTTACACCTATGCCATGCGCGGCGATGGACAACAACCCACCACACCTGTCCCTTCTCAAGATCAGAACGAAGCGTTGGCGGCGTTGCTCGCCACCATCAAGCCGCAGTTCCTCGAACTACCGTCGCGGATTTCTGACTTGATCCCTCCAAGGCCGTACGGATTCGGGCGTCACCGGGAGTTGTTCCGTAACCGGACCGGCGGAACGTTCGATCCTCTTTCCGCGGCCGAGGCATCGGCTCATCACACGGTTTCCCTGTTGCTTCACCCGGATCGTGCCGCGCGGCTGGTAGAGCAGCACGCGCGCGACCAAAAACAATTCGGTCTCGGACAAACCATCGACCGGCTCATAAAAGAAACATGGAATATGCCTCGCCTGCCGGGCTTAAGGCTGGAAATTCAACACACCGTCGAGCTGGTGGTGTTGTACAACCTTATGGGACTTGCTGCAAACGAAAATGCGGCACCCCAGGTTCGGGCTCTTGTCCATCTTAAGCTTGCCGAGCTGGAGGCATGGATTCGCAGGACCGCACGGGCGCAAACTGACGAATCGAGGAAAGCCCATTACACATTTGCCCTACAACAGGTCGCCCTCTGGAAGGAAGATCCCAGGAAACTGAGTCTTCCCCGTCCGGCGGAAGCGCCTCCCGGACAGCCGATCGGCGATTTGGGATGCGATTGGGAGTAGACTCCGTTATGAAACGCCGACACAATACAACCCGAAATTGGCACAGGAAGTAACCACTCTCATAGTGCGATGAAATCGGTCGGTCATATACTGCAGTGGCTTGGGTCTCTCCTGGTGGTGGGGTCGATCGCCTATGGAGTGTACATCTATGTTTCGATGATGGGCGAAGATCGTTTGCACGCCCGGCTCGCGGTCATTGACCTGAACCTCTCCCAACAGAGCGGCTGGAAGGAAACGCGGTTCGTCGTCCTCAGGGACGGGGAGCACGGTCTTCATCTTACCACGTTAAACCCATTCGGCAAGCCGTTCGATGAGTCGGAAGACCATGAGGATCTCCCTCCGTTGCTCTTTGCCGGCATCATGGAACTTCAGCTCCTCCGTCCGGACGGGATCGTCTTGTTCTCAGAACGGTTTGATTCCACCAACATCCGTCACGCATGGCCGCGCAATCTTGAATGGACCGAGCTTGGCCGGATCGACATGGCGGCATCATCCGGCGGGGAATGGAGGCTGCGAACCCGCGTTGTGGAGCCCGATTCCCGATTTGAGCGCACTACCTCACAGGTCCTGATCATGCCTCCACAGGTTGTGGACATCGGCTGGTTTCTGTTTGGAAAAACGATTGAACTTGTCGTCAGCGGTGTTCTGGCCCTCTCAGGACTGGCATTTCTCCTCTCTGGCGTCTTGTTGAAGCGAAAAGCACGCCGGAGGTAGTTCAACAACCGGTAAAATTTGATTCAATGCTGCGACCTCCCTGAACCGCATCGACCTACGTTTTGCTCTCCTCCCGGGACCTCAGACGAAAAACAAATTACCTGCCACAAGGGAGGAAAGACTTGATTCTTTTTTCGCTTGGACAGCTTCGTGACTTGGTGGAAATTCTTTTGACTGAGTTTCCCGAGATCCGGACATAAAGAGGGAACATTTTTCCCTCCTGTTGTTGAGCGTTAGAACAGCGACGGAAGTTTCACTTTGAGCTTGCATCGAATTCTCGTTTTTGGCAAAGCGTCACGGAGTAGATCCATCACAGATTCTAAAATCTGAGAATGGCTCGTTCCGCGGACGGAAGTTTCATATTGAGCTTGCAACTACTCCTCGGTTTTAGTAAGATGTCAGGGGTGAATCCGCTATGGATTCTAAAACCCGAGAACGGTTCGTTCCGCGATGGAATATCGATTCCTAGCATCCCTCTTCGCCAAAATTCTCACCGTTGCGACAGCAACATCTCTCTTGTCCTGTCAAATATTTGAAACCTCAAAGCGTGAATCTCTCACCGCCATTTTTCTTCCTTCCGATTTTCAACTCACGATGGGAGAGGGCGGCGGATTTACAGGCCGGTGGAACGGGCTTATCGTTGACAGCACAGGCACGGTTTTCTCCTGGTACGGCATTACACCCGGGCAGAATGCAGAGCGAATCACGAAACTGACTCGCCCCGAGTTTGAAAAGCTTTGGCAGACCATTGTCAACGCGCAGTTCTTCGATATCGATACAACTGGAACCGACAACATCACGCTCGCGATGCAGGTGACGGCGGCTGGGAAAGTGCATCGTGCGTCATGGGCAAAACCTGCCGAAACTCGATCGCGCCTTGCTCCTGTCCATGTGCTCTATGACTCTTGTCGCACAATCGTAAGCCGCGAGAAGTAGTCGGACCAACCGAGAAGAGAATTCTAGAAACTCATTAATCTCCTACAAACCTATGGAGGTTCTGCCATGATCCTCGCGCGCCGAATTATCTCTTTCTCTCTGGCGGTCACCCTGGCGACCGGGATGAGCCCTGCCCAAAAGCGCTCGACGGATCCAAGGCCACTTTCCGGACTTGATGGTACGGCAATTCCCACATACAACTCAGTGCAGGCGTTCCTGCAGGCAAATCCAAAGTCGAACCTCCTCAGCGCGGCGCGTCCGGTTGGATCAGCCGGACTGCTCCCATTCGCGACTGCTTCGCCGGCAATCCCGCTTCAAAGCACTCAACAATTGAATCCGCAGCTCAAGGTTGAACGCGGAACGAACGGAACGGTCCGGTGGCTTGAAGGACAGTTGAGTGGATCGCAAGGCGGTCTGGCGCTCCGGAAGCAGGCACAGACTACCGCACAGACTGCTCTCGCCGTGCTGAAGTCGAAGGCTGCTCTTCTGAAACTCAACAACCCCGCCGAAGAATTGTCATTCGTGAGTACCGTCAGCGATGAAATCTTGTTTGAGCACGTGCGATTTCAACAAGTGTATCAAGGCATACCGGTCTGGGGGCGAGATCTCTATGTCCATTTCAATGCCCATGGATCGGCCTACCTGATCAACGGAACATATGAACCGACGCCCGTCGGCGTAGAGACAATACCCGCCGTGAGCCCGGAACAAGCACGCCAGGCTGTTGTCGAAGACTTGAAATCGCTCGGTAAATACCAGCCGCTTTCCGAGGATGCTTCTGCCTTCCTGGGAATCGGGGGTCCCATAGAAGAACTGGTCATCTACACCATGTCTCAGGGAACATTTCGGTTGGCTTACGAGGTGAACATACATCCCAATCTTGTCGAGTGGTACTCCTATATTATCGACGCTGCGAACGGTCAGACTCTCAACAAGATTGCGCGCCA
>JACPUH010000014.1 GCA_016192345.1 Ignavibacteriales bacterium
CCCGATCACTTGCGCAACCTTCGTCAAGCTATCCTTGGAGAGGAGAGCGAATGTTTCAAGGCGTGGCGTGATCTCCGAAACCGTGGCAATGGATGCGTATCGCTGAAGCTGTTCAACGGTGGGTTCGAGGCTCTCGTCGAGAGATCTGTTTTTCCAGTACCCTTCACCATGAACCTGAATGTAGCCGACGTACACCCCGACGCTCGATTGAATCATGTAGTCATACGACCCGTGCTGCATCGAGCGCATGATCAGGGAGAACAGAACGGCAAAAAGGACCGACGCAATCGAGATGAGCGTTCTGCGTCGATTACGCCAGAGGTTTCTCCAAGCCAGTTTCAGGTACAAGGGCATTGGTTCCGATCAGTGCACACGTTTCATGTTTTGAAGCGAGAAAAAATCGCCGTCCAACGGAAGGTCGAAACGAAGGACGGTGTACTCAAGGATGGTCTTGTTCCCGGGTCTATCCGCAGGTATCATCTCCCAGCGTGCGGGAAGGCGCCGGTCGCCGAATCGGGTGACCTTGCTCCCAAGAAACGTCTTCGCAAGAGCCCCGTCCTCGTCGTAAAACTCGGTTTTCAGCTCCAGGAATTCCTTCGTCGTGATCCACATATGGACTTTGCCCCAGACGACCCCGACTTCCGGCTTGGGGATCAGCTCGACCACGTGACATTCGTACCCCTCATATGTTTCTTCCCCGATGAGGATGTGCGAGTAATCGTCCACGATGGATGATGCGCGAACCAGATCGTCATTCGTGAAATCCGACCCCATCCACGATTGTAACATCATGGAAGGCGGGATTTTAATCACTTTCTGCACCGAGGGGAGCCAGTTCCATACTTCGTTCCTGCGTTTCAGCGTTGTGGTTCCCTTATCCCGCGCGGGCTCCTGAAGATAGATGAGTGCAAGCTCCGGCTCCAGCGCCCATGCTTTCATGACCATGGTGCGTTGCCACGCGGGTTTGATAACGCTCATCGAGAACTCGGAATACGAGCTTTTCCCCCGCATCTGTGCTTCCGCCTTCCGGATGATCTCCTTCGCTGATTGGCCAAAGATCGGGGAGTGCAGAAACAATAGCAGCAAGAGGCACAACGGCTGCAGGACGTTCAATGTTTGTTCCGCACGAGGTTCGTAGGAGGAATCGAAGATATGGTATGATAGCCCAATGTTTTGAAGGTAACGATTTTTCCAGCGACACGCAGGTTTCTTCACTGTGGTGTTCCGGTTTTGCGCTAAACAAATCGCCCGACCAGGAGGCCGGGCGAAGAAGGCGGAAGGCAATTCTCATTATTGAGACGAACTGGACAGCATGGTTGACATGTTGTGTGGACTTACTTCTCGCAGAATGATCCCCTCGCGATATAGATTTTTCTCATCGTTGCATGAAGGAGGTTGTCCCGTACGGCGGGATCCGCTTTCACGAATGCTTCCGCGGGTTCACCTTGATAGATAAAAATTGCGCTCTCGTCCTTCCCCAACACCCCTTCCGCGATAACGCTGTCGGCCGGCGAAAACGTGCCCAGGTGCCGACGGTGGGCATCCCAGGCTCTCCGGGATCGCTCTAGGGTGATTCCCGCTGCCGCAGTGTACCGGACAAATTGGTACGTCGTCATTTCGTAATTCTCACCCACCGCGCATACCGATCCCTGACGCGGTTGATAGGAGAGTAGTTCAATATTCCACCTGTTCGCGCGCACCGCTGGATCGGTCCTGAGCCACTCCCACGCAGTGTCCTTCGACGCTGTCGCCATCACAAAGATACCCCCGCCTCCGTAAAACGGGCCGGCGATGAGAAGTTTGCCTTCCTTCGCCAGGCGCCCGATATTCGCCATATGACCGGCCATGAGACTATCCACTTGCTCTTTCGGCAATTCGGGTTTGTCCGGATTCGTATTCAGAAACACGAACAGGAAGGGCTGGGCGTTCGCCGGGGCGAAACACAGGCAGACCGCGAGGAGGAATGCACTCCAATGTTTCATAATTCTTTTGTCCATTTCTCTTTATACGAAAGCATTGAAGAGCAAGTCCGACTTCAAGAGGGACTGGGCGGGGGCATGAACGAGCGCAAGCTTGAAAATAAATGCAAAGACGAAGACACGCCTCATATCATAACTCCTTCATTAGAGAAAAAAAGTGAACATCACTTCCATGCTCCCAGAATCACCCCCATCACGACCAGGGCGACCGTCATATATCCCCCGTTGATCACCATAAGCTTCATCGATTTCCGTTCGAAGAGGCCGATCACGAAGAGCGCCATAGCGATCCACCCAAACCCGGTGAAGAAGGAATACATCACGGCTTGTCCCATCGTAACCGAGGGATCATTCAGGAACATGGCCAGGTTATAAGCCATGATCAGCGTCCAGAGAAAGGCCAAACCATAGATCTTTCCCTGGTTGGCCTTCTTGAGATCCTCTTCGGAAAACCCGTTCTCCTTCATCCAGGCTTTTCCAAAGAGCGGCCCGTACCAGATGCCTCCGAGCACAAACGCGGAAATCGTTGCGGCGAAGACCGCCAGGTGATTGATTGTGGAAAAATCCATACAACCTCCTTTCAATGAAAAATTAAAAATGAAAAATGAAAAAGTAAAAAAAGGTGGTGAACTCAACCATGACGAGGTTCACCTGTGGCGGGAGTAGTGCTCACTCCTCCTGATGGCCGGTTTGGGCCACGGAAGATAGAAAGGGATGAAGTAAAATCCAATGCGAAACTCGCGAGGATCTGTGCTTCCCCGCACCCTTCTTTTAAACGGAATGGGGGAATCCTTTAGGGATGATTTATCCGGAAGTATTTGTGGGTGCTGCGAGGGGGGAAAACCGGGCGTCTACACTCGTTTCTGATCCATCGTCCAGGTCTGGCCGACCGACTCGAGGGCGATGCGGTCGGGCTGGTCCGCCAGTGCCGCCTTGAACCGCCTGATCGGCTCCGTGGTCGGCTCGTCACTTTGGATAAATGTCCCCCAATGAATTGGCATGATGTGTTTCGCGTTCATCTGGTCCGCCATGGCGACAGCCTGTTCCGGGTTGCAGTGATTGAAGATCCAGGGATCGTACGCGCCAATCGGCATGAGGGCAAGGTCGATCGCGAGACCGCGGTCACCGATACCGCTGAAATAGTCCTGGTGAGCGGTGTCGCCTCCGAAGACAAACGATCGTCCGTTCTTTGAGACCAGGTAGGCGTTGTAACTCCGTCCGTTCCAGTTCCCGCGTGAACGATCCTCTTCCCACGGATACCGCCAACCGAAGTGCTTCACCTCCAGCGCTTCGATCTCCAGATCGCCAACCTTCGCGCTCTCCCCCCAATCCAATTCGTGCACTTCCTTCCAAGCCATGTTTTCAACCACATCCACCGTATTCTTTGCCATCACCACGGGAATGTCGCGTTGGAACTTCGAGAGGGACCGGATATCAAGATGATCCATGTGAGCATGCGAGAGCAGGATCAGATCGATGAGGGGGAGCTCTTCGAAAATCAGAGCGGGGTTGACGAGCCTTTTGGGACCCAGGGTAAAAAGACCGAGGAAATTGAGGCCGATCCGCTCAGAAAAGACCGGATCGGTGATGATCCATGTGCCATAAAAATTGATAAGCACCGTGGCGTGCCCGATCCATGCGGCGGTGATGGTGTCGTTCTTCCAGGTGGACGGGTCGGGACGGAATTCGGGCTGAGCAGTTTCATGGCTTCCAAACACGATATCCCATCGGGAGCGCTTCAGCTCCGGTTGCGATTCCTGGGAAACCAGGGCCCGCGGTGCAACAATACCCAATCCCAGCGCTGTAAGAAATTTTCTACGGGTCGACATGGATTCTGAACTGTGAGCGTGTGAAACTTTAAGACGGCTCCGGCCTGGAAATATTGTTTCCCTTCAACATTCACAAAACGCAAAGAATTCCCGGCACACGATCCCCGTGAGGGTCACCCTTTAACGCCGCTTCAACAAATAGATAAAAACGGGGGCCCCGATAACGGCCGTTACCACCCCTACCGGGATTTCGGAGGGGGAGAGAAGAACGCGTGAGAGGAGATCGCACAACAGAAGGTAGATCGCCCCGGCAAGAAACGAGGCCGGAAGAAGGAGCCTGTGATCGGGGCCGAACATCAGCCGGCAGACATGGGGCACGACAAGCCCCACAAACCCGATAACGCCGCTCACTGACACGGACAGCCCCGTGACGAGGGAGGCCATCAAATAGGAAATCCGTTTCACCCGCTCCACCTCCACCCCCAGATGCATGGCCGTCTCATCCCCCGTCGCAATGAGGTTGAAGAAACGCGCCTGTGCGATCAGCACTCCCGCCGCGAGAATCATCAGCGGCAGAAGGAGGGCAACGGACCGTATCTCGGCCGCACCGAGGTTCCCGATCAGCCAGAGATAGGTGGTACGGATATCCTGATTCATCATCGCCGTGAAGAGCAGGACCATCGCGCTGAAAAAAGCCCCGACCATGATTCCGGAAAGGAGAAGCGCGTTGGTATCGAGAGAACCGCGGCGATACCCGAGCGTGAACACGAGAAGCATAACCAACGAGGAACCGAGAAAGGAAAACAAGGGGGGAAGGAATTGTGAAGCCCCCAGGCCGAGCGTCATCGCCACCAGTGCCCCGACGGTGCCGCCGCTCGAAATACCCAGGATATAGGGCTCGGCCAGGGGATTCCGCAGAAGGGCCTGAAAGGTGGCCCCCGCGACCGAAAGGCCTGCACCGACGATCATGGCGAGCAGCATGCGCGGCAACCGGATTTGCAGGATGATCGTCCGGACGGCGTCACTGGAATGATCGGAGGTCCGGAACAGGGCCGAGACAACTTCGCCGAATGAGGTGCGCGTGGTTCCCAGGGCCAACGAGAGGAAGGCAACGAGGACAAGTCCGGCAAACAGCGAACCCAGCGTGAGGAGCGTGCTACGAAGTGTCAGGGGCGAATGCGGCATGTGGATCGGGGGTCGGATCGTTATTCCGTGGAGAAGGATTCGAGCGATTCCCACATGGCATCCAGCAAATCCCCCACCTTTTCACCGGAGACGGCGGAAATTCGGAAAACCGGAACCCCCTTGCCGAACGAAAGTTTCTTCATGGACTTGATCATGCTTTCATCGAACAAATCCATTTTCGTCAGTGCAACGATTTTGGGTTTCTTCGTGAGCGAGGGATTATGCCCAGCCAGCTCGTTGAGCAGTACCGTATAGTCGGCCTTCGGATCCTGGCTGATCGCCTCGATCAGGAAGACGAGAACCTTCGTCCGCTCGATATGGCGCAGGAACTGTGTCCCAAGCCCCTTCCCTTCGTGCGCTCCCTCGATCAGTCCCGGGATATCCGCGACGGTAAAACTTTTCCCGTGCGCGTAGCGGACGATGCCGAGGTTCGGTGTAAGGGTGGTGAACGGATAGTCTGCGATCTTCGGCTTGGCGGCGGAGATAACCGAGATGAGTGTTGACTTGCCGGCATTCGGGAATCCCACCAGCCCGACATCCGCGAGGAGCTTCAACTCGAACTGCAGTTCCCGTTCCTCACCCGGCGTCCCCGGCTCGGCGATCCGCGGGGCCTGGTTCGTGGAGGTCGCGAACTCGGCGTTTCCCTTACCCCCCTTTCCCCCCTTGGCGACAACAACTTCATCCCCCGGGTTGACAAGATCGGCGATCAGTTCGTTGGTCTGCGTATCGCGCACCAGGGTCCCGCATGGAACCTTCAGAACGGTATCGAGTCCGGTCTTCCCTGTTTGATCCTTCCCGCGGCCATGCTCACCGTTCTCAGCGTGGTAATGCCGTTTATACCGGAAATCCAGCAACGTGTTGAGCTGTTTGTCTGCCCGGATCAGGACGTGACCGCCGTTACCGCCATTGCCGCCATCCGGTCCCCCTTTCGGGATAAATTTCTCCCGCCGGAAACTGATAACACCGTTGCCACCGTTTCCGGCTTTCACACTCACCAGCGCTTGATCGATAAACTGCATGGGGACCTAGAGGGAAATCATGGAGGAAGCGGGTTACTGCTCGTTCCCGCCCGACTGCGTGAACCGGCTTTGGATCTTATCGGTAAACAGAATAGCTTCTTCCGAAAAAGGATCAATGTCATTGGCGACGAACAATCCCTTCAGGTATTCCGCGGCTTCGGTCCAATCCGTCAAGGCATTCAGGCGATCGACGGCCTCCCGGAACTCCACATCGTCCCGGCGGAAGATCATACGGACGAAGGCCTTTTGCTCAGAGGGGGTGAAGAGCGTGTGAATATCCGCAAGTTCACCACCGTTCCCCGACGCGGAAACATTCCCAACCTTCTCCGGCGCGGGAGGCGGTTCCACGGGGGGAGCCATGGGTTCTTCATCATAAAAATCGGAATACAATTTCGACGGTTGTTTCTTAAAAAAGGACTCCGTCGAAGGAGCCAGCCCAACAGCGGAGTGTTCCTGCGTCGGTGTCCCGGCATCAGCGGGTGCGGGTTGCGCCCGGTGGCGGGGAAATTCAACGGTTGCCTCTTCGTTCCCGGTCCGAACCTTTTCAATGAAGTCCGCAAGGAGATGAAGCGTCATATCCCCCATCTCGTTCAGATCCCGTTCCTTCTCGAGCCGTTCCTTGATATCGTTCAACTTCTTGTCTTCGAAGAAGACGATTGCGGCGTTGATGGGAATCCGGGAATCCGCGGAACTGTCGGTGAGACGGGGTTGGCCGGCCTGGATGAATTTGAGCATCGGCCGGGCCATGAGCGCCAACTCGACGCTGGAATGTTCGGAAACGATCTCGCGGTCGATCTTTTCGAGCAGGGTGCTGAACTCTTCGTACGTCATCTCCGCCACGCCGCGTTCTTCCATGTAACGCTTGATGATCTCGGTATAGTACGGGTAGTCGACGCAGTACCGGAGTTTCCTCTCGATCTCCGACGCCCCCTTCCTCCGCTGATTCTCGAAAATAAAGCTCAACAAGGTCCATTGTGGGCGACAAAGGAAATTGAACTGAAAGTGGACGGCGTGATCGAGCATGATATCGAAATCGTGCTGGCCGAACTGGTAATAGTACACCAGCAAGAGATCGATCTGCCGAAGGAGCCGGGCGACTTCGGGGAGCGAATACGGCAACCGGTTCGACCGCACCTCCTGCCGGCGCTCCTCCTCGAGGAGGTGTTCGACATCCGCTTTGAAGTAGGCCTTGAGGGCAGGGTGGATATCCGCCAGGAGGATATCCTTCAACCGGATCGTTTCCTCCTCGCCGATGGTACGGGCGCGGACGGTGTTCCGGATAATGTCGATTTCTGCTTCGAAAATATATCCCATGGGGAGAATTTCAGTCCATACTGCGTGTGATGAGTTTACTTCGTCGCTTTCACCAATGCGTTCACCCGGTCGATCTCCTTCTGTGCCGCCGTTTTGAATGTTGCATCGATTCCGGAACGCTCGATGATCTGCCGGTACATAGTGATGGCCTGGTCGAACTTCGACATCTTCTCATATGCCTGTCCGGCCATGTAGTACGACGTCGCGATCCAATCCACTTTCGTCCGCCGGGTCACCAGGTAGGGGACCTTCAGGAACTCCAGAATGGCCTGCTGGTGATCCCCTTTATAGTAATATGCCTCCCCGATATAGTAACGGACTTCCGCCTCGGTATCGGCGTCGGCGTTCTCCAGAAGGGTCTGCAAGTGCAATGCGGACTGGTCATAGTACCCCAGGCGCTGGTAGAGCACGCCGATATCGATCCGCTTGTTGATCAACTCGGGATCGCCGGGGAAACGTTCGATGTACTTTCGCGTCAACTCCAGGGCCCCATCATACAGGGTGAGCTCCTTGTAGACGAGGATGAGATTGTTCATCGCAAACTGGACGAGATCGGGTGACCGTTGTTCGTTGTCCAGGATCGCCTTGAAGTGCCTTCCTGCTTCGTCCCATTGTTCCAGGTTGTAGAACAGGTTTCCGAGGGCGAGCCGCGCCCGCGGAGCGACAGGGTCCTGTGCGTACTGTTGCAGGAGGGATTCATACAGCTTCTTCGCCTCCTCGTTGTTTTCAGAGAGTTCGGCAACGCGTGCATTTCCGTACAGGGCTTGCGGCACGAGCGGCGTGGAAGCATACCGCTGGATCACGTTATCGAAATAGCGTTTTGCATTGCCCAAATCGCCGCTTCGGAGGAAAACCATCCCCCGTTCGTACTCAAATTCTGCCGCATACCGCGAGACGCCGGGAAACTGCCGGATAAAACCGGCCGACCGCGCATCCGCTTCGCGTGTGTTGTTCAAGCGGAAGTAGCTGACGATCATACGGGCCTGGATCAACTGGGTCAGGGTATCGTTTTTCACCTGGGGCAAGGCCTCGTTGTAACGGGCAATCGCCTGCGTGTAGTCCCCGTTCTTGAAATACAATTCCCCTGCCTCGAACGATGCGGGGTTAAACTCGCCGGCCGCTCCGATCGGGAAGCGGCTCGCCTCCTGAAGATACCGGGTCGCGAGGGTGATATTGTTTTCATCGCGGGCGATTGCAGCAAGGGCGTAATATGCGCGCCCCGAACGGTCACTCCTCGAGTCACGCATCAGGGAGGTGGTATATCTTCGCTTCGCCTCTTTCTTGTCACCGGACCGGTCAAAGCAGACAGCCATATCGAACCAGACATCTGCCGGCACATCGAGTAATGCGCTCAATTCATTACGAAAGGAGCGAAGGTACACTTGGAAATGCGGCAGCGCATTGCCATGGTCCCCGACCGAAAAGAAAGCGCGTGCGCGGGCAAGGCTCAGAACACGCTCAGGGTACGCATAGCTGTACCGATTGGTGATGGTCTCGTACATGCGTAGCGCTTCGGTCGTGTTCCCCCTCTCCGTCAGAAGGCCGGCCAACCTCCATGCCGCCTGCGCCGCCGAGGGGTGAACCGGATGTTTCGATACGAACTCCTGCCAGACAGCAATTGCGCTGTCGTTTTCCGCCATGGATGCAAGCGATTCTCCCAAATGGAAAAGAGCATCCGATGCAACGGCGCTTTGGGAATACTGGCGAAGGATCGTTCGGTACGTTTGTGCGGCTTCGGAGTACGATGTGAGAGATTGATACCGGCGGGCTACTTCCAAAAGGGCCGCACCCATCCGTTTGAAGTTCTGCATCCGCCGCAGAAAATCGGCTTCAATCGCCGCAACGCCTGCGGCATTCGATGCCGACCGCAAGCGGAGTTTCAAGGCACCGAACGCCGCATCCTCGGAGAACTCGCTCGCAGGGAACTCCGTTATCAACTGGTCAAAAAGCCCTTCCGCCTGTTCCTCATAGTGGGCGGTGTTCTTCTCCGCCTTCGCAGAGATCCGCAGCGCTTCGTTTTCGTACGCCTTCCCCTGGAAGTACAACGCCGCAGGGCGCTGTCCGGGGTCCAGACCCAATTGCAAAGCCTGACCATACTGGTCGGCGGCACGGCCATAATCCTTCAGGTCCTCAAAATAGATCCGCCCGAGACGTAAGGCGAGATGAGCTTTGGACTGCTGGGCGATCACATCCCCGATCAGTAAGGCCAGGTTCTCGAGTCCCGCCTCCTTGTTCTTTGCCTCAAAAAGGCGAATCATCTCCAACGCGTTGCGGGCAAGCGGGACAAATTCACTGGAGGGAAACCGGTGTATCAGACTTTCATACTGTTTAACCGCTTCATCCAACGATCCCGAGTGATGGAGCGCTATCGCTGCACTGTACAGGGCGTCATCGACCTGGGGACTCGTGGCATGATCCGTCAAGACTCTCTCAGCAAACACCAATGCCTGACGGTACTCCTTCAACGGATTTTCTGCAAGCTGCGCAGCGCTTACCAGGAGCCGGGGGATTTCGGCATCGTCCGGGTAACGGTCCATAAAATCCATGACCAACCGAACCGCCTCCTGCGCGTTCTTTCCTGCCACTGCAATGCGGATCGCTTCAAGGGTCACTTCGCGGCGGAATGTTTGCGCAGAACTATCCTGCAACAGCCTCTTGACAAATCCGCCGGCCTTTTCCAGGACCCCTGCCCGCTCCGCAGCCATGGCGGCACGGAGCATGATCTCGTGACGCCTCGTTCCCTTCAGAGGAACCGCACGTTCGTACATCGCAAGAGCCTGGGCTGCATCTCCCCCGATAAGGTGGATATCACCCAGTTCCATGAGAGCGTTCTCGCGCATCCCCGGAGGGATCTGCAAAGAGTCACTGGCCAGACGCGTCCAAGCTTCTTTCGCCTCAGTCATGGTTCCCGTTTCCTTGTGCAGGGAACCGGTCAGGAACAGAGCCTGAGGATAAGCGGAGGTGGAACGATGACTACGAACGACATCATTCAACGCCCGTTGTGCCTCCTCGTACCTGGACTGGCCTGCCAACGCCCGGGCCATGACCACAAGCCCTTGCGCTTTGAGGCTATTATCCTTTGTCAGATCGACAACGCGTTTCGCTTCTGCCTGTGAAAGTTCGAATTGATTTTCGGCGAGGGACAGTTCGGCAAGCTTCAACCGCGCCGGCAGAACCACATCCGACGAGGCATACTCCTGCACCAGCGCCCGGAGAACCTTCCTTGCATTCTCGAGGTCGCCCCCTTTTTCAAAATACTCGGCGGCTCTCGCCAGAGCGTCCGGGGCCGACCTGCTTCTCGGATGGAAGGTCTTCACCCGCTCGAACGCGGATCCTGCTTCGCGGAAATTATTCATTGCAACATAGGCTTCCGCAACATTCCACCATGCCTCGGGAGCCCTGGGGTTGTCGGGGAAAGCCAGGGCAAAATTCTGGAAGGTCAACCGGGCATCGTCGTGCTTTCCCAGTTTGGATTGAGCCAGACCGAGGTAGAATCGCGCTTCGATGCCTTGGGGGGTATTCGGATAGGAGGTAACGAACTGGCGAAATTGTTCGAGGGCAAGATCGTACAACTTATCATTGTAAAGGTTCACGGACAGCTTAAAATCGGCGTTTTCCCTCGTATCTTGTCCCCGGACCCCCGGTACGAGGGAAGCCAACAGCACGGCCATCAACAGCGTTCTTTTCTTCATACGGTTGAGAAGGTAGCACATATTCGATGGAGTTTCAAGGCGTTCCTAAGTGAGACATGGTGAACGGATAGTACCTAATGCCCCAACGAAGAATGAACTCCATCAATAAAAAAGGCGACCCGCCATGGATCGCCTTGCTTGCTGCCAGAGATTGTTCCCTTCTCACAAGAGCATCACACAACACCACTAGAAATTCTTGCTCACGAGCAGTGATTCCTCCCCCGGCGCTTTCTCGGTCGTGCCGGGGATGGTTTGGCTGGGAAACGTCATTCGAACAGGACCGTATCCTTCTGCAAAATAGAGATACTGGTCTATCCAATCGCTGGAGAACGTCCCGGCCTGAATCGACACTTTTATTTCCAACTTGTATGCATCCACCGTACCGATGGGAACGGTCACCGATTCCTTGTCATAGAACTTCCCTTTGATCGTCACGTTGAGGGTGACGCCATCCTCCGTTTCCTGATACTGGCGAATGATGTACTCATTGTTGAGACCGGCGGACCGCTGTACAAAATCAAACCACTCGTTCTCCCCTCCTCCCTCCCAGAGAGAGACATCGCCATTGTTGACCGCTATATATGATGTATCGATTCTTTCGATGGTCCCTTGTGGCGTATAGATCGAGTCGATGAGGCGGAAGGCACTCCGGCCTCCGATGGTCACCGTCGCCTGGAAATAGCTGACATCGCGATGAACCGTGCTCTCCACTTTCTGGCCGGTCTGCGCATCCAGGTCGTACGTTGTAAACACGAGGATCCGGCCTACCGCCAGAGGAAAGAGATCAGCCGAGAGAAAGCTTTCGTCTTCATCGACGGGATTTTCTTTATCACACCCCATCGGGACAAGACCGGCGAGTCCTATCGCGAAGAGCATCATGAAACGGGTGAACGATCCATATCGCCCTCTGTTCATAGTGTTCTCTCTGGAATAGGTTAAAATAATAAACAGAAGGAGGATGAAACCTTGAACCGAAACTGTTTCAGCCTTCGTGGTGATGACAAACGACAAACGACTAGGCTACCGTCGTCTTGAGAAACTCCATGTTCAGGCGTGCGATATGCGTGACCGAGATTTCCTTCGGGCACTCCGCTTCACATGCATAATTGTTTGAGCAGTTGCCGAACCCTTCCTTATCCATCTGGTCCACCATCCGTTCCACCCGCCGCTTGGCCTCCACTTTTCCCTGCGGGAGAAGTGCAAGTTGGGAGACTTTTGCTCCGACAAACAGCATCGCGGAAGAGTTGGGACACGCTGCGACACACGCCCCGCAACCGATACACGACGCTGCATCCATGGCTTCGTCGGCCACCGGTTTTGGGATGAGAATAGCGTTTCCATCCGGCACGCCGCCGGTCTTTGCCGAAACATAGCCTCCCGCGTACATGATGCGATCCATCGCTGTGCGGTCGACAATGAGATCCTTGATGACGGGGAACGGCGCGGCCCTCCAGGGCTCGGCCACGATGGTATCCCCTTCCCGGAATGAACGCATCCGCAATTCGCATGTGGCGGCTCCGCGGCCTGGTCCATGGGCACGACCGTCGATGACGATCCCACAACTCCCGCAGATCCCCTCGCGGCAATCATGGTCGAATGCGATCGGTTCCTCCCCCTTCTTCACCAGTTCCACGTTCAGCACATCGAGCATCTCAAGGAACGATGCATCGGGGGAGACGTTCCGGACGGCGTACGAAACGAATCGGCCCGGTTCATTCTTGCTTTTCTGTCGCCATACTTTCAGTGTCACATTCATGCGTGATGCTCCTTGTGATGAAGATAACGCTGCATCCCATCGTTCATAAGCCTCCGGCGGCTACTTGTAGCTCCGTTGGGAAGGCTTCACATCCTCAAAGGAAAGAGGCTCTTTGTTCAAGATCGGAGCCTTCTCAAGGCCGGCGTACTCCCACGCCGCCACATAACTGAAATTCTCATCATTGCGTTTCGCCTCTCCATCCTCCGTCTGGTGCTCGACGCGGAAGTGGCCTCCGCACGACTCCTCGCGATGCAGGGCATCCCGGGCCAGCAGTTCGCCCAGTTCAATGAAATCGGCCACACGGCCGGCGCGTTCAAGGTCGGCATTCAGGTCGTTGGCGCTTCCGACGACCTTCACGTTCTGCCAGAACTCCTCCCGCAGCTTCGGGATCTCCTGCAACGCCCTGGTCAGTGTTTCTTTCGTGCGTGCCATCCCAACGTTATCCCACATAATTTTCCCAAGCTCACGGTGGAACTCCTCCACACTCTTTTTGCCATTGATCGACATCAACCTTTTCACCATCCCGTCCAGTTCGGTTTTCGCCGCTTTGAACTCGGGGTTCTCGCTCGTCACCGCGGGGAATTTTGCCGTTGCGAGGTAATCACCGATGGTGTACGGGATGATAAAGTAGCCGTCCGCCAACCCCTGCATCAGAGCGCTCGCTCCCAACCGGTTCGCGCCATGGTCGGAGAAGTTCGCCTCGCCGAGGACGTACATCCCGGGGATCGAACTCATCAGATTGTAATCGACCCACAATCCTCCCATCGTATAGTGGACGGCCGGGTAGATACGCATCGGCGTTTTGTACGGATCCTCCGCGGTAATCTCATGGTACATATCGAAGAGGTTCCCGTACTTTTCCTCGATGACATGCTTTCCGAGGCGTTTGATCGCCGCGCCGAAGTCAAGATACACCGCAAGACTCGTAGGACCGACGCCGAATCCCTTGTCGCACATCTCCTTCGCCCGGCGCGACGCGACATCGCGCGGCACGAGATTTCCGAACGACGGGTAGAGCCGCTCAAGGTAATAATCGCGCTCGTTCTCCGGTATCTCCTCCGGCTTCCGTTTGTCCCCTTTCTGTTTGGGGACCCAGATCCGTCCGTCGTTGCGCAAGCTTTCGCTCATGAGTGTCAGCTTGGACTGGTAGTCGCCGCCTTGCGGAATGCATGTCGGATGGATCTGCGTGTAGCACGGGTTTGCAAAAGCGGCCCCTTTCTTATAGGCTCTCCAGATCGCGGTGGCATTGCTCGCCTTTGCATTGGTGGAAAGATAAAACACGTTGGCGTACCCGCCGGTTGCGAGGACCACGGCATGGGCGTCGTAGGATTCAATCTCCCCATTCACCAGGTTCCTGGCGACGATTCCTCTCGCCTGGCCGTCGACGAGAACGACATCGAGCATTTCTCGCCGCGGAAAGAACTTGACGGTCCCGAGGTCAATCTGGCGACAGAGGGCCGAGTAAGCGCCGAGCAGAAGTTGCTGTCCGGTCTGACCACGCGCATAGAAGGTGCGGGAGACCTGGGCTCCGCCGAACGAGCGGTTGTCCAGGTACCCGGCATAATCCCGCGCGAATGGTACCCCCTGGGCGACACACTGGTCGATAATACTGTTGCTGACCTGGGCAAGCCGGTACACGTTCCCCTCGCGGGCGCGGTAATCTCCGCCTTTGACCGTGTCATAGAAAAGGCGATAAATGCTGTCCCCGTCGTTGGCGTAGTTCTTTGGAGCGTTGATCCCCCCCTGGGCCGCGATGCTGTGGGCGCGGCGGGGAGATTCATGGTACGAGAACGCAAGGACATTGTACCCCAGCTCTCCGAAGCTGGCCGCGGCGGAGGCGCCGGCAAGGCCTGTCCCGACGACGATGATCGTGTACTTCCGCTTATTGGCGGGGTTGACCAGCTTGAGGTTGAACCGATGGTTATCCCATTTTTTTTCAACGGGTCCGGACGGAATTTTCGAGTCGAGCTTCATGATCAGTGAACTCCCAGCGCCGTTGCAGCGGCGGTTGTAGCCGGTTGGAAGAAGTAGAAATAGATCGGCATGGCAGCGAAGCCGAGCGGGATAATGAACCAGAAAATGAAAGCGACGGCATCAAGCAGGCCGATGTAGCTCTTCGTCCGCAAGCCGAGCGTTTGAAACGCGGACTGGAACCCGTGCCGCAGGTGGTAGGCAAGGAACACCAGGGCGACCAGGTAGAAGGCACAATACGGGGCGCTGGAGAACGCTTCGACCACGAGCCCGTACGGGGAGGGCTTCACCTCGGCGAACCGGAGCGGGATGAAGAAGGTGCGAAGGTGGACAACCAGGAAAAGGAAGACCAGGCTTCCCGTCAGCATCGTGATACGCGAGGCAAGCGGCGTGTTCTCCTTCAGCATGTACACATCGTACTTCTGCGGTCGGGCGCGCTTATTGTTGATCCAGAGCAGCAGGCCGACCAAGGGGTGGAACAGGAGCGACGCGAACAGGAGATACTCGACGGCGCGGATGATCGGGTTGGCGACCATGAACTCCGAATAGGAATCAAACGCCTCCCGCCCCGCGAACAGGATCATGTTGCCGACGAGGTGTTCGACGAGGAAGGTGCAGAGGAAGAGTCCGGTAAGACTCATCGTCACTTTCTTGCCGATCGATGAGTTGTAAAAAGCGATGAGCTTTTCCATGGGGGTATGCGGTTCCAGTCACGTGAAGTGAGGTTGTGCAGAAACAACGTAAAAATGGTAGAAAAGAATTGGCGAAAAAGCAACGAGCGGACCTACATATGCACTACACTGTCTCCGATGAAGCGGCGAATGGAGATCAGGCTGCCGATGAATCCGAGGAGGCATCCCACGCCCACGATCACTCCGTAATAGAACGTCTGCACATGGACGAAATCGGAAAGCTCCATGGAGATCCACTTCCCGAGATATTCAAAAACGAGAAAGAGGATGCCGCCGGCAAGACCCCCACCGAGGAATCCCTGGATGATCCCCTCCAGAACGAACGGCCAGCGGATGAACGCCTTCGTCGCGCCGATCAGCTTCATCGTCTGGACGATCTTCCGTTTTGCATAAATGGCAAGGCGGATCGTGTTCGCCACCAAAAAGATCGAGGAGATGGTAATGAACACGCCGATGCCGAGGACAATCCAGAGTATGGTGGAGGCGCGGCGGTCGAGCATCTCGAGCATGGTCTTCCGGTAGATGACCTCCTCGACCCCGGAAATCCCCTTGACCGCTGCGTAGACCATCTCCGCCCCTTCGGCTGTTTTGTAGCCATCCTTGAGAAAGATCTTGACGGAGGCCGGGAGCGGGTTGAAGTCGAGAACCCTGTTGATATCCTCCCCGAACTCCTCTTTGAAAATCTGCGCGGCCTGTTCCTTCGACACATACCGCACCTCCCGCACTCCCTCCAGGGTCGCGATACTGTCGCGGGCGATCGACGTCTCGATGAGCGTCAGATGGTCTGCCAGGAATGCCTCCATCTCCACCTTCTCACGCAAACTCTCGACTACGCTGTTGGCGTTGATGGCAAGGATCGTAAAAGTGCTGAGGAGCAACAGGGAAATACAGATGGTCGTGATCGCCGCGATCATGGAAAGCTTCGCACGCGTAAACCCCGAGACCCCTTCCCGTATGATGTACCCTATCTGCATGAGCTAACCCGTGACCGTTGATCCAACCGGATATGACCCGAGGACGCGGACGAAGGAGGCAAGCTCATCCAGGTGACTCAAAGCCTGGACGATCCGCTCATCCTTCGGCGTTCCCTCGATGTCGAGGTAGAAGAAATATTCCCAGGGCTTCCCGACGAGGGGCCGGGACTCGATCTTCAGCAGGTTGATCTCCCGCAGGGCAAACACGGCAAGCGCCTTGAACAACGCGCCGGGGACGTTCCTCACCGCGAACACCAGTGACATCTTCCCTTCACGCTTCGGGGCTGTCCCCTTGCGCGAGAGAATGATGAAACGGGTATAGTTGTGGTGGTTGCTTTCGACATTCCTGCGGAGAATGCGCAACCCGTAGGTGGTTGCGGCGCGGCTGCTTGCCAACGCCGCCGCATCGCGGCGTTTCTCCTCCCGGATCATCTTCGCCGATCCGGCGGTATCGTAGTACGCAACAACGTTCACCTTGTTCAGGGTGCGGAGGAAATCTTCACATTGACCCAGGGCCTGCGGATGGGAATAGACGGAGGCGATCGTACCGAGCGGGACGCCGGGCAGAGCCATCAGGTGGAGCTGGATGCGGAGCTTGACCTCGCCGACGATGGAAAGCTTATGACGCAGGAGCAGGTCGTAATTCTGGTGGACGCTGCCGAAGACGGAATTCTCCAGCGGCACGATCCCAAACCCCGAGGGATGTTTCGTGGCATACTCGAACACATCCTTGAAGGTTTCCATCGGGAGTAACCGTGCCGGCGCACCGAAGAAGGAACGCGCCGCCTGTTCGCTGAACGCCCCCGGCTCACCCTGGTATGCGATGGTTGGCATGCTTCGCTTGCAAGACCTGACAGGTTTTGAAAACCTGTCAGGTCTACCGTTTTGTTAAAAGTTGGATTCGTCGCGCCAGCGGACGATCTGCCAGGGCTGGTCTTTTGCCTTGCGGCTCATGACCAGGTTGGCGTACCCATCCGCCCGCTCGATGCTGCTTGGATTGAAGGTGACTGTCAAGTTGAAATTCCTGCTGACATTGACAAGGGTGTTGCCGGAATCCGAGGAGATGGAGATGATATTATTCCAGACAAGATCGAGGCGCTGGACATTCATGAACAATCCGTTCGTGGCCCGCATTTCCTCATCCCGTCCCCAAGACACATCCACCCCGCGGTCGTAATCCCGATAGATGAACGTCAGCTCTGCATCCATCAACTGGCCATAGATGCTGGTGTCCCGAAATGTGTACGCATACTTGAGATTCTGGAAGACACCATCCACCGTTCGCGTATCGCCGAGGATTGACTCCAGATCGTCGGCGCTGAAATCCACCCCAGGGGCAAACGGGTTGCAGGAGTTCACAACCAACATCAGGACCAGGAACGTGATGGCCGGTTTCATACCCTTACTGTCCAAACTCCCCCTTCAGATCGCTCCAGGTGAACGAAGCCGCGTTGTCCGTCACGTCCACCCAGCGGAGGATCACCCAATTGCGGGATCGGTCCGCCATGAGGAAAAACTGTGCGCGCCCTCGCGCCTCTTTTGCCACGTTGGCCACCGTATGTTGCACGTTGAGCCGGTACGTTGCCTCGTACTGGGCGGAGTCGGATTGCAGACTCTGGATCGTCAGCACGTCGAAGGTCAGCGTTGCCGAGGAACCGCTGGGGACTTTCGATTTGAGATTTTCAAAGTATCGCTGCTCGGATTCCCTCGACCAATTGAAGAACACGCCGCCATATTTCGACCGCGCCTGGGGGGTCGGTTCAAAGCTGAAGGAGCGGCCGTTCGTGGTCGAATCGGCAAACGAGCGAAGATAGTTCAGCGAGTTCAGGTCACGGAACGCGGTCGCCATGTTCGAAAAAACAATCAAGGGCTCCGTGGGGGGCACAAAATTGGAACTGGTCTGGGAAGGCGGTTCCGGATCCCGCGTTTCGAAGATGCCACACGAGGACGTCAGCATCAAAAGCACCATGGTTACCGGAAGCGACCAGGATATCCTTTGCAATGTTCTGCTGCCCAACCGCATTAGACGGCAATCCTTCCCTCCAGCGCCCGGCTGAGCGTCGCCTCGTCGGCAAACTCAAGACTGGTGCCGACCGGCAGGCCGCGGGCGATGCGTGTGATCTTCAGTCCAAGGGGTTTCATGAGCTTCGAGAGATAGAGCGTTGTCGCCTCTCCTTCGACGTTCGGATTCATGGCCAGGATAATTTCTTCGATCCCCGACCCCGACAGCCGTTGCAGTAATTCCTTGATCCTCAGGTCGTCCGGTCCGATGCCATCGAGAGGCGAGAGAGCTCCCCCCAGCACGTGGTAGAGCCCCTTGAACTCGTTCGTCTTTTCCAAGGCCAGGACGTCCGTCGGCTCCTCCACCACGCAGATGGCGGTCCGGTCGCGGCGCGTATCGGAGCAGATGAAGCATGGGTCGTGTTCTGTAATGTTCGAGCAGACCGAACAGTACCGGACCTTGTCTTTCACATTCACCAGTGCCCGGGCGAGGGTGACGACTTCCTCCCGGTTCATTTTCACAATATAGAGGGCGAGGCGATGGGCGGTCTTGCGACCGATGCCGGGGAGCTGAGCGAACTGTTCTGCCAGTTGTTCAACCGATTCTGCCGTAACGATCATGGGGTCACATCCCCGGGATATTGAGACCGGGAATATTCGGCATCATCCCGCTGGTGGCTTTCTGCATGTCCTGCTGCGCCATGGCCGAGGAGGTCTCCAGGGCCTTGTTCACCGCCGCCACGACGAGGTCCTCCAGCATATCCTTCTCTTCCGGATTGACGACCTCCCGTTCGATCACAATTTTCACGACCTGTTGTTTGCCGTTGGCGGTCACTTTGACCATTCCTCCCCCCGCCTCTGCCGTCACCGTTTTCTGTTCCAGTTCGGCCTGGACTTGGGCGATCTTCTCCTGCATTTTCTGAAGCTGCTTCATCATGCCCTGCATATTCGGCGTTCCACCTTTGAACATCGTCATCTCCTTACGATCGTTTCCATTTCAAATTTCGGGTCAATATAGAGCGAATTGTAAGGAATGTCAACGAAGTCCCAAAACGACTCGAGTTAGCGTTTTCTGCTAACTCGACTGCCGTTTTTCCCGAAGGGACCCCTTCGGGGGAGGATCCCGCAACCACGATTCAGCGAAGAGCGGGACCTGAACAGCAGTCTCCCCCAAAAAAGAAAAAGCCTGAGAAGGATAACCCTCTCAGGCTCTGCGTTTCGCTAACTTCTTGAGGCGTTCGATGTCGCCTGCAATAAGCGCTTCTTTTTTCGCTCGCGTCCATCGCTTGACCTGAGCTTCGCGTTGATAAGCATCGCGATAGGTATCAAACTCTTCGGTGTGTGCTACCGTCCGGGGTGGATCGAGTCGCGTCGTCCGGCCACCTTTGCCATGGAAGTGTTGTTTCATTCTTTTGGGGAGGCTTCGTGTCGCACCGGAATACAGCTTTCCGGAGGTCAAACGCAGGATGTAAAACCAGGCAGGCATGTCCCTCCTCTCAAAAACGCCCCTCGACTCATCCCTTTTCAAATTCCAAAGCAGGCCATTCCTCTCCACCCATATAAAGACAAGTCCCATCTTTCTGGGATGGGACTAAGGTCTTGGGCCTTCGACTCGTCCCGACCAACAATGTCGGGACTCGCTCAGGCCAGTCGACTCACCGCTAAGAGGCTCCAAAGGAGCAGTGAGCGAACCCCACCGATCTGAGCCCCACCATGCCGGTGGGGTGAGTCGAACTGCTCCGCGAGTAGGACTCGAACCTACAACCCTGCGGTTAACAGCCGCATGCTCTACCATTGAGCTATCGCGGAATATGAAAGAACAGTGTATCATCCGCTCATTGAGTCCCGCCATAATACGGCGGGATTTCTCCCGTCTCGACGATGTCGAGACAGGATCAACTATCGCGGAATGTGAAAGAACAGTGTATCATCCGCTCATTGAGTCCCGCCATAATACGGCGGGATTTCTCCCGTCTCGACGGTGTCGAGACAGGATCAACTATCGCGGAATATGAAAGAACAGTGTATGAAAGAAGAACCCGGAGAAACGTTTCCGGGTCGGCGTCAATATATCTCAATTTAACTCGAATGTCAAACCCTTTTTTCCGGGGAGTTTGGCCTCAATGTCCGTCCAGAACTTTTCGCGTTGCCGATAGGATATCCAGCGGCGTGTACGGTTTCTGGACGAAGGCCCGGATTTTCTCCGAGGTGATTCGGTGACGTTCCCTTGGTTCCACGTATCCGCTCACCAGGATTGTACGGAGCGAAGGAGTGATTTTTTTCATGGCGGAGAGCGCTTCAAGACCGTCAAGTTTCGGGAGGCCAAGGTCGGAAATCACAAGATCGATTTCCTTGCTTTGGCGTTCGTACAGCTCGAGTGCGGTCATCCCATCTCCCGCCTGGAGGACGCGATATCCGATCCCTTGAAGGGTCGCAACCAGCATCTCACGGAGGGGCTCTTCGTCCTCCACGATGAGAATGGTCTCGTGCCCCCCGTACAGGGAGAGATTAACCGCAGTGGGCGCCTTGTCCGGTGCGAGTACATCCATCGTGATCGGGATATAGAGGGAAAAGCACGTCCCCGCCCCCGGTTTTGAATCGACATCAATAAACCCTTTATGGGCTTCGACGATCCCGAACACCACTGCGAGCCCGAGGCCGGTCCCCTTCCCCTTCTCCTTGGTCGTGAAAAACGGGTCGAAAATCCTGCTCTGCACCTCACGTGTCATGCCTGTGCCGGTGTCGGTTACCCTGAGGCGGACATACTCCGTGTCTGCGGCAGCGGGAAACCGTGCAACGATCTCCCGGCCGGAGACCCGGGCCGTCTCCAGTGTAAGCTTGCCAGAAGACTCCATAGCGTCCCGGGCGTTAAGGCAGAGGTTTAACAGTCCCTGGTGTAATTGTGTACGATCCATGAGAACGACAGGCAGCCCCCTCCCCAACTCTTTGACAACGGTGATGGTTTTGGGGAACGTTTCGTTCAACAATTTCATGAGATCTTCGATCTCCACATTGATGTCGACCGGGGCGAGGTTAACGTCGGTCTTCCTGGCAAACGTGAGGATCTGCCGTACGAGGCCAGCCCCCCGCTGGATCGCCCGTTCCACCACCTGCATATGGGCCTTAAGGGCATCCTTGTCTTCATGGGAACGCTCAATCAACGAGAGGTACCCGAGGATGATGCCAAGGATATTGTTGAAATCGTGTGCAATGCCGCTGGCGAGTGTCCCGATACTGTCAAGCCGCTGGGCCTGCATCAGTTGCTGCTCCAACGTTCGCCGTTCCTCCTCCGCTTTCTTGAAAGCCGTAATGTCTTTTTGCACTGCCACGAAGCCGGTAATCTGCCCCGAGACCGAAAGCAGAGGGCTCACCGAGGTCGCCACAAAGACGGTCGACCCGCTCTTTGTTCTATTGATATGCTCCGCCCCCACATGCTCTCCGGCGAGGATCTTCTTCCAGAAGGAGGCGAAATATCCTTCAGGCATCAATCCGCTTTTCAGCAAGCGTGGGTTTTGTCCAAGAACCTCCTCCTCTTCGTACCCGTAGAGCCTTTGGAAGGCCGGATTCGTGTATAAGATGTTCCCTCCCTGATCGGTCATCATGATGGCATCATCCGTCTGTTCGACCGCACGGCTCAATCTCACCATGCGTTCTTCAGCCTCTTTCCGTTCGCTGATATCGTGCACGATGCTAAGAAGCATCTGTTCCCCTCCAACGCGTGTGCCCCGGGAACTGACTTCCACCGGGAATGCCGTTCCGTTTTTTTTCACGTGCATGGTCTCAAAAAACACCCCCTCATGAAACGCATTCTCCATTTGTTTCTGGAGGCTGGGGACTTCGGATAAAGTACGAAGATCACTAATATTCAGGGCGAGCAATTCGTCCCTCGAGTATCCATAATGGCGCACAGCGGCCTCGTTCGCCTCAACAATGGTACCCCCGGGGTACTTGATGAAGAAAATGATATCCCGCGCGTTCTCCGAAAGCAACTGGTATCGTTCCAGCAATTGCTTTGATCGTTTACGATCGGTGATATCCGAAAAGATCGTGGCAAACCTGCCGGGTTGTGTCCTGAAGGCGGTTACCTCGAAGTACTTGTCCAGGGGCTCGGCATAGTCTTCAAAATGGACTGGGTTGCCGGTCAGCACCGCTTCGCCGTATTTCTGAATCCAATGCGGTTCGAGGGAGGGGAGTACCTGCAGGGCGGTTTTGCCAACGATGTCGGGCCCGCGCAACCCCGTGATACGCTCGAAGGAGGAGTTCACTTCCAAAAATCGATAATCCATGGGAACCCCCTGTTCATCGAGAATGATCTCGTGGTAGGCAAATCCGTCGAGCATCTGGGAGAAGAGGAGCCTGTACCGTTCCTCACTCTCCCGCAGGCGTTTACCCACTGCCTCGCGCTCCCGTTCCCGCTCCGCCAACTCCATGCCGAAAGAAACGTCCAGTGCCAGTTCATCCAACAACTTGATCTCCGCTGTATCGAAGAACCCGGGATCGGCGCTGTAGAAATTCAGGACCCCTTTGACCTCCCCGCGAACCGTCAGCGGAAACGCACCCGAGGAACGGAACCCGAGGCGAAGAGCATGGTCCCTCCATGGTGCCATGGTGGGATTATGTTCGATGTCATTACTGATCGCATGATGCCCGGCCCGCAACGCCGTGGCCGTCGGTCCGCGCCCGCGGGGTGTATCCGCAAGCGTGATCTGCAAATGCTCCAGGTAGCCGTTTGTCCTGCCGGCGAAAGCCACAACGTCGACCGTGGCGGAGGCGCCATTGAGGAGCCCAACCCACGCCATGGCAAATCCCCCCTCCTCGACTGCAATTCTGCACGCTTCGTTGAAAAGCTCTTGCGGTTCCTGGACCCGGACGATCATTTGATTGATGTTACTCAACACCGCGTAGAGGCGGTTGATCCTCAAGAGATCCCCCTCTGCCCTCACCCGGTCCGTCACATCGTACGCCATCACCAGCTTCGCTTTTCTGCCGCCGAATGAAAGCACATGGGTGGTAATCTCGACCTCTATAATCCGGCCGTCACGCAGGCAATGTTTCCAGAACCCGGACCTGTCGAACCCGTCAACCGGCTTCGATACCTCTTCCAAGAGGCGTGGAATTTCCCCGGGGGGACGGATATCCTTGATGGTCATCCCAAGCAACTCCTCCCGCGTGTACCCGTACTTGTCCACGGTCGCATCATTCACCGCGAGAAACCGGAGCGTTTCCACATCGTAAATCCATAGAGGTTGGGGATGGGAGATGAAAAGGCGCCGAAAGGTTTCCTCGCTTTCCCGCAAGGAACATTCCGTTTCCTTTCGGTCGGTGATATCGGTATGGATCCCCAACATGCGGAGAGGCAGACCGTCCTTGTCCTTTGACACGATCCGGCCCATGGAAAGGATCCATTTCCACCCCCCCGTTTTCGTTTTCAGCCGGAATTCCACCTTATAGTCATCCCACATCCCAGCAAGATACTCCTCAAAGTGGCGAGAGGCCCGCTCCCGATCGTCAGGATGCAGTCGTTTCTTCCAACTGGCAACCGTCTCTACGAACTCTTGCGGATCGTATTCCAGCATGAGGGCATACTCCGGGCTCACGATCGCCTCCCCGGTTTGAACGTTCAAATCGTATAAGCCCTGGTTTGCCGACTGTAACGCGAGACGGAGGCGCTCTTCACTTTCCCGCAGCTCTCTCGCCCTCCGACGACGCTCGATCGCTTCCTGGATGGCAATGGGCAGGCGCCGCAGATGATCCTTGAGAACGTAATCATCCGCCCCCGCCTTCAGGCACTCAACCGCGGTTTGTTCGTTGACGGAGCCGGTCACAAGAATAAAAGGGGTGAAGGGAACAAGCTCCTTTGCAACAAGGAGAGCTCCCATGCCGTCGAAGGTGGGGAGTGAGTAATCGGAGAGAATAATATCGGGAAGATATTCTTTGAGTACCGACCTCAATGCCTGCTCGGTTTCCACCCTCCGTAGCTCGAAATCGAGATCGGATCGCTCCAAATGTCCCTGGACAAGCAGGAAATCGGGTTCACTATCCTCAATGGAAAGTATCCGCAGGTGAGATTGCATGGCACCCCCTTCTTTCAATAAGGGAGGAGGGCTCAAATAGGGTGCCAAAGTTGACAGTCCGAATTTCGGAGTAAAAGGAATGGTTCGGGCGGGGTTCTCAATTCCGGGAATAGGTTATTCGCATACCTGGGAATGGAGAGCTTAGCCCTGCCGTTCTTCCATCCTCCTGATAATCATTTTGTTTTGAAGATTGTCAATGGACTTTCCCTCGGGGGTGAAGGCGAAGTCGATCCGGTTGCGGTAGAACTCTGCAATCCGGCCCCGGACCATCTTCAGCGTACTGTTCAGCATCCGGTTCTGCTCCGTGAAACCCTCCCCCATCACCGCGATCGCTGCGGGAAGCCACCGCTCGGGAAAGACCCCCTTCTTCCCCAGACGATACCGGTCAATTTCCCCCTGCAACATAATCAAGACCTTCTCCTGCCCTTCATCGGTACGGGAGGAGAGGTTCCGGCTTGTGAGCCATTGTACCATCGCTTCTTTATTGGGGACCAGAAGCCCCACTGTGTATGGGGACTGGTTGTTATAAAGCATCATCTGCTCGATGTACGGTGAGTGGGCAACGATGGTTTCCTCGATCCCTTCCGGACTGTACTTCTCGCCGTCGTGACCGATAAGGACGCTCTTCTCCCGCCCCAACACGAAGAGAAACCCATCATCGTCGAGGTACCCGATGTCTCCCGTATGAAGCCAACCTCCACACAACGCTTCGCTCGTCGCCTTCTCGTTCTTCCAGTAACCGACCATGACGTTCTCGCCTTTGACGAGGATCTCTCCTTTCTCTCCCACCGGCAAAGCATTCCCGTTCTCGTCGCAAATCTTCACCTCAATTCCCGGCATCACGGTCCCGGAGGAACCAAGTTTGTGTTTCGCCGGTGTGTTGGCGGAGACGACCGGCGCTGCCTCCGTCAGCCCGTACCCCTGGAACATCGGGATCCCAAGGGCATAGAAGAACTGCTGCAGTTCGATGTCGAGCAACGCCGCCCCGCCGATAAAATATTCGAGCCTTCCGCCGAAGCTCGCGCGAATTTTTCGGAAGATCATCGTCTCCGCGAGAAGAAAGACCGGGTGCCGCGGTTTCCTGAACGCTCCACCGCCGTTCCAGCCATCCCCGTATTGCTCATAGGCAATGGCGAGAGCCTTGGAGAATATTTTTTGGACGAGAATCCCCTTGGCAGCGATCCCCTTCTCGATGTTCTTCCGGAAGTTCTTTGCGAGAGCCGGGACGCTCAGCAGAAAATGCGGGCGCACTTCCCCGATGTTTTGCGGGATGTTGCGAAGCGTTTCGAGCAGCGACTTGCCCACCTGGACCGATGCCATCGTCCCCCCGATCGTCATCAGGAGATATACACCGGCCGTGTGCGCAAAGGAATGATCCCATGGGAGGATCAGCAGCGATGTAAACCCTTCCGGCTGTGGCAGGTGTTTCGCACACTGTTCAACGTTTGCCGTGTAGTTTCGATGGGTCAGGACGATCCCTTTCGGGTCGGCGGTGGTGCCGGAGGTGTAGCAGATCGTGGCCGGCTCATATTCCCGCACGGCATCCAGACGATGGTCCATCACGTTCCGGTGGATGTCGAGATACGCTTTCCCCCGGTCCTGCAAATCGGCGAAGGCGATCTCATCCTCGGCGAGCGGGCCATTCGGGTCAAAAAGGATGATTGTTTCAAGGTCGGGAAGATCACCCCGCACCTTCATCACCTTCCGTACGTGCGTGCCGGAGACGAAAACCATCCGGCAGCCCGCGTGGGCGAGGCGGAATTTCAGCTCCGACAACTCTTCGATCTTGACGGAGAGCGGGACGCTGATCCCACCGGCATACAGGACCCCCAATTCGGCGACCACCCAGGCGTTGCGCCCTTCCGAAATAATCCCGATCCTGTCCCCGGGAACAATGCCAAGGCTCATCAACCCGGACGCGCAGCGGTGGACTTCCACCTGGATCTCACGGTAGGTCGAGGAGTGATAGGAGTCCCCTCTCTTTTCCATCATCATCACGTTGATATCGAACCTGCTTGCGCAGGATTCGAACAGGTGAGGAATTGTGCGTGGCATGGTGGTCCTTCGGAGGTGTGGGGAGGAACTTTATGGTCCTGCAAAATACATACCATCAACACAAAAAAACCGAAACCCCGGAACAATCCGATTTCCGACCGGTTCCTTTTTCCGGAATACCAAATCAGCCAACCATGTTCCGCTTTTTTCCCACTTTTGGGTTATTCACGATTTCATGATCGACTCGCACTTGCCCGAACCCGTAAGAATTCCTACCTTTGATATCATTTCTGCAAATGAGAATTGTATGAGGCAAACCTCATTCGTCTTTATCTGCTTTCTCCTCGGCGCAGTTTCCACGGGATTCTGTGCGGATACGTACCGGGATCACCTCGAACGCGGAGACCTCTACTATGCCACGTTCAACAACGAGAAGGCACTTGAAGAGTACCAGAGGGCGCATGCCCTCGCGCCTGAGGAATTCGAGACTTTGCTGCGGTTGACGCGCATCTACAACGACCTGGGACGCCTTGCTCTCCGCCGGTCGGAAGACTCGGAACCGATGTACCGGAAGGCTATTGTGTACGCGGAGAAGCTGCACGAACACTACCCGCAGAAAGCAGAATCGTACTTCATGCTGGCCCTCTGCCACGGGAGCCTTGTGCCGTTCAAGACGTTACGTGAGAAACTCGAGATCGGGAGGGATGTGGAAGAAAACGCGCGGAAGGCGATCGACATCGATCCGGGTTTTTCGATGGCGTATGTGGTGCTGGGAATTTTCTACCGGGGAATCTCGCGCCTGGGGTGGATAGAGAAGGTGGTGGCGAATACGATCTTCGGGAAGAATCTCACGGGGACCCTGGAGGATTCGGAGAAGATGCTGCTCAAAGCGATCGACCTTGAGCCCGACAATTCCTTCGCGCATTTCGAGCTGGCATGGACCTACCGGGCGATGGAACAGCCGGAAAAGTCGATGGCCAGGCTGCAGAAAGTGGTTTCCCTCCCCCCACGGAACATGCGCGAAAAGCTTCAGCAACAACAAGCACAGAGACGGCTGGAGGGTTCGGCGGGCGGGAAGTGATTTCAACACCCTGTTACAAAAATGTTCTGAAGGGGCTGAAGCCCCTTTTTTTTATTTGGCTTCTCTGTCACCCCGACCTAAGGTCGGGGTTACGGCAACACACTTTCAGATGCGGATCCGATTCTTCAAAGTGGTTTGGTTTTTCAGCTTCAGCAGTTGGAGATTTTTTTGAGATACTTTCTACGGTGACGCGTCAAGTTCTTTCTCCACCAACTGAATACGGTCGGACACCTTGCTCCATTCCCCAAATAATTGTTCCAACCGGGTGAGAACCTCTTTATGGTCGGATGACACTTTCTTTGCCTCGTCCGGCTTCTTATAGAGGTCCGGATCGGCTAACGTCATTTCGAGTTCCAGTTTGTGCGCCTCGAATTTTTCAATCTCCCTCTCCACTCCCTCCAGTTCCTTCTTGAGCGGCTTCAGGTGCCGCGACCGTTGCTGTCGCCGTTCGGCTTCAAGACGCCGGCGATCCTTCTCATGGACCGTCCGCTCACGAACCGATTTGGCCGCCACGGGAGCCTTGCCGCTCCGCTCCTCTTTCTTCTTCGCAAGATACTCGCTCACCGTTCCGAGATAGGTTTTCACTCCTGCCAGCGTCACTTCCAGTACTTTGTTGACGATAGGGTCGAGGAAATACCGGTCGTGGGAAACGATCGCATAGGTCCCATCATATTGCTTCAACGCTTCCTGCAGAACGGCCTTGGATTTCATATCGAGGTGGTTCGTCGGCTCGTCCATGATGAGAAAATTCGCCGGCTGGAGAAGCATCTTGGCAAGGGCGAGACGGCTCTTCTCACCGCCCGAAAGGACGGAGACTTTCTTGAAGACATCGTCCCCATGAAAAAGGAACGAGCCTAAAATACCCCTGAGTTTTTTCCGGATCTCCCCGGTTGCCACCTCATTGACGATCTCCAGAGCTTCCTTGGAAAGATCCAGCTCCTCCGCCTGATGCTGGGCAAAATAGGAGAGGACAACATTGTACCCGACCACCCGTTCGCCTGCATCGAACGGTTCCACGCCGGCAAGGATACGCGAGAGGGTCGATTTCCCGGCGCCGTTTGGCCCCACGATCGCGATACGATCCCCCCGCTCGATCTTGTACTCCAATCCCTTGAACACCTTCTTCGTTCCATAACTCTTCGAGAGGTTCATCAACTCCATAACGATACGGCCACTCGGCTGCGGCTGCGGGAACCTGAAATGGATCTGTTCCTCCGCCGATTCGACCTCGATCAGGTCCATTTTCTCCAACTGCTTGACACGGCTCTGCACCTGCCGAGCTTTCGTCGCCTTGTACCGGAACCGGTCGATGAACTCCTGCGTCTGCTTGATCCGGTCCTGTTGGTTCTTGTAGGCGTTCAGGAGGAGGGCTTTCCGGACCTCCTTTTCCTTCTCGTAGAACGAATAGTTCCCCGCGTACTCCTCGAGGTTGCCCATACTCACGGCAAAAGTTTTGGTCGTGAGACTGTCAAGAAAGGCCCGGTCGTGCGAGACGAGGATGATGGCGCCATTGTAGTTGTGCAGGTATTCCTCGAGCCATTGCAGGGAGTCGATATCGAGATGGTTCGTCGGTTCGTCAAGGAGAAGCAGTGATGGTTCCTTCAACAACAGCTTCGCGAGGGCAATCCGCATCTGCCACCCCCCGCTGAATTCCTCCGTTTGCCGCTCCATATCCTCCACCGAGAACCCCAGGCCCATCAGAACCCGCTCGATCTTCGATTGCATCCGGAAGGCGTCCAGATCCTCCAGCTTGTGTTGCAGTTCACCGAAGACCTCGAGCGTGTCGGCGTACTCCGGACTCTGCGGATCGAGGCTGGAAAGCGACTGTTGCGCCTCCTCCAATTCCTGCTGGATCGTCACGATGTCCTCAAAGGCTGTTTCCACTTCTTTATAGAGGGACCTTCCTGCAGCGGTGATACCGTCCTGCGGGAGATAGCCGACGGTGACGTACGCCGCCTTGCTGACCCTCCCCTCATCCGGGCCGGCCGTCCCGACCATGATCCTGAGAAGGGTCGATTTTCC
>JACPUH010000028.1 GCA_016192345.1 Ignavibacteriales bacterium
AAAATCCAGGGCAAGATCAATCCAATACCCCAGATCTTTTTTTGTGCTTGTCCCTTTGGGGTTTACAAAAACAAAACCTCTCATCGGTTTACCGGTAAAATTCATTTCGCGGCAACCCTTTCTTTTGAGAGCGACGTCATAGACCGCGGGGTTAAGACGAACCATCAGATCGTTTTTCAAAATCCCGACACACATTTTGCCATTCACCATAAACGTAAGCCCACCCATCATCTTTTTCTCGGTGACCTTTGCGCTCGGAAGCAGTCGCCGCATTCGCTCCGCAAGTTGTTCGCTGTACGCCATATTGGTGGGTTAGTTTTTTATTGCGGTGAAACTCTCGGCACATTGTCTAATTGATTGTAGCGCTCTCAGCCGATTCTTCTTCTGGTCCATCTTGATAAGCGGGTTCATAAGCCACCCCATTTTGCTTTTTAGGACGATGGTAAAATGTGAAGATGAACCTCGTTTTATCCGAACTCTCCGGCATGATTTCCATCGCTGCGCCAACATCTTCGAGTATCTTACCCATACCGAAGCTGTCCTTGTAGATAAGGAAGGTTATCTTATGGCCCTCAATTTGTTCGATACGAATTTCCTGATACCAGCCCTTTCTTTTTTTCGCTGAACCTGGCAAATACCTTGCGCATGCTCCCGACTCCTTCCTCCGTTTGGCCGGGAGCTAAATAAACATCAATCTTTTGCACCAGGGGCCCCCAATCTTCGAGCCGTTTGGAATCTTTTATGAGTGGCCAAACGACCGAAACAGGAACATTGATGATTATTTCATCTTGACCCTGAATTTTTGGCGTTCGGGAATAATGTGGTGCTATGTGAGCATTTTCCATAGTGAGAAAGAGACTATTTTCATATCCAATATGCAATGATCAGTGCGACAACTCCTGTCGCAACCAAATGGTACCCGCTGTTAATGGAGAGTAACTTCCACGAATGTTTTTCCCAGACAACCCGGCTTAAATGAACGGGTAGAAAAAAACCAATCCATACGGAGAGCGCGGAGTTGAGTGCAAAGGCTAGTGTCCCAAATTCGGCAGGTCCCCCCGGAAGAAGCCGCCAACCTGCAAAGTAGAACGCAAGGACCCAAGCGAAAAGGAAATTTCCAATAACCATCAGAGCCATGCCTTTTGCCATCGTTTTCCCATCAGGTCTCGTGTTGGGGGCATAGCCCATTTCTCTTATCCACGGCTTCGCAAAAAGTTTTGCGTACCAGATAAATCCGAGAATGAAGCTCGCAACTGTTGCCACCAGTACAGCAGCAACATTGATCTGTAACATATTTACTTCTAACATAGATTTTTTTCCTTCTGAATATTAAAAGATTACATCAACATCACCTCGTGCACTCATGCGCTTGCAAGAATTGGACAAATCTTGGCAATTTGTTTAGCCTCTTCCATGTTGTGTGCCTGGGATATCATGTAGCCGACGATCGCGTTCTTGTCGGATTCTTTCGGTCGACTCAACTGATATTCTATGACGCGCACTCCCGGTTTGGACATTTCCCGACAACTTTTTTTTTCAAATATCACCAGTCTAACCCCTCAGCATAATCTTTAGCAATATCGCCAAATGGGGCAACAAATCTCTGAAATGGAGCTAAATCGGTCGGGATCGAAGAGTCTTCTCATTTCCCTCGCTATCCGGCCCGGTTCTATCACCACTCATCCGAAGGAGGTGACCGTCGAGGTTCTTGACTCTCAAAATAGGAACGGCGCCGGTGAATTCGTTCTACATAAAGTTCTTACTCTCTGGGGTGGAAGCGGTAAACCGTGAGTCCGCTGTCGCGCAACCTGTCAGGTTGCGTGACTTTTTCGTCGAACAGTGAACTCGTCGAATCATCGCAGAGACCGTTTGAGAGCCGCCGGGAGATCCCTCAGGCGTTTCACTCCAAGGAATGTCCCCTTGGACTCGAGATAGAGGTCATAAACGACAGGAGGACCAGCGAGACCTTTGTTGCTCGTCCCGACGGCGATCATGATGCCGACCTTCCGGTTATCAGGAAACGTTACGTACACCCCGACACACGCCGGGATGTCGCGCAGGGTGTCGATGGCGGGATCGCCGGTTTGCTCGCCGCAATCGTTGAGTTCCCATTGGACTGTTGCACTGTCCCCGATGATCGATACAAGCCACTCCGAGAAGTGTCCTTCGGGTAACGTTGAATCCAGTGCCGAAGGCGAGAGACGTTTTACATATTGGATCGCTTCATCTTCCGAGATTTGCGCCTGCACGGGAAGAGCGGGAAGCAAACAAAGGGTGAGGAAGAAAAGAAACGGGTTCTTCAGCATGTTTATTTCTCCGGTCATTAATCCCATTTTTTTCGCAAGGGGTTGAAGCCCCTGTTGGTTTGGTCGTGTCTTATAACCCCGACCCGAAGAGCCTGTGTGAAAAGTGTCATTCCGACGACCGAAGAGAGGAGGAATCTCGTTTCTTGAAATGAAATACAAGATTCCTCGCTACGCTCGGAATGACATTTTGGGTTTTTACACAAACTCTGAAGGTCGGGGTTAGGACCTATTCTTCATCCCCAAAAGCAATCAAAAAGCCGTTACAATCCCGGACAACAACTTCACGCTGTCCGTATTCAGTTTTGATTGGTCTCTGTGCCGGCACAACGAATTGCTGCGCAATCGCCTTGAGCTTTGATGAGTGTTTGGTGCGCGACTCAGGCATCATCAATTCCTTATTGAATGGAATGGGCAGAAAGTAGGTATCCTTGAGCGGATATACAAGAGCCGGAAACAACGGGCCAGGAAGGGCCGGGGTAACAGCCAGTCGGCGATCAAACAATGAGTACTTCTACCCTTGTTTCTAACTGGATAAAAGAAGATTTTCAGACTGTCCGGGAAACGAAGACTCATTTCCCGGTCCCATCACACCACGCCACGTCCGTCACAGTGTCCCAGGAGGGGAATCGCATGACGCAGTCCGTACTCCGTTTCTTCCATGTAACTCTCACACTCGCTTCATGTCTCATGGCGGGCACGCTCACTGCCCAGGAGCTTACGCTGAACGATGCGCCGGCAAATGCCGGAGCGACACAATCAGCGCTCGCCAGCCAGGTCCACCATTCAATTCCCCTCGCATTCTCTGCAGGCGAGATCGGTGAAATTCTGCAGAAACGGCCGGCGCGGATGTCACTCGCACTCCCCTCCTCTATCCCGCTTCCATCACGCATCGAGCTCGACGCGTTTGATATCTTCACTCCCGAAGCGAAGGCGTACGTCGTCACCGCGGAGGGAGGTCATGAAGTTCCGTTCCGTCAACGATGGATCTCGTACCGGGGGAGCCTGCCGGGTGAGACACGCTCACAGATCATCCTCAACATCACTCTGGAAGGAATCGACGCGACGATCGAAACGGGGTCGGGACGATATTACATCCGCATGGCAGAAAACAATTCCTCTGCCGGGACCAAGAACGCTCTCTTTTTCTCCGCCTCCGCGTGGAAAAGTGTTACTCCCTTTCTTTGCGGTGTGGAGGATGCGCAGGCACGGACATCGCATGAAGACGCAATCCTTCAAGAGATCCGCCAAAGACAGAATCCCTGGAACGGTCTCCCGGCGTTGGAAAAACAGAAATCCATCCCAACAGTACGCCCCGTCTCCCCTTCACTCCAATTCGGCCCGGCAATTTCCACCGACACCATCGACGTCCGCGTCGCCCTTGAGGGAGATTACGAACTCTTCCTCGCGATGGGAACCGAACAGGCGGCATTGAACCTGATGATGTCCACCATCACCTTCGCCTCCGGCGTCTATCTCGCCGAAACCGGCATCAAGCTGACCGTCCCTTTCATACGGGTCTGGACCACAACGGTCAACCACCCCTACGGGCATGTCGATTTGTTCGGAACGATGGACGACTTCATGAGGCACTGGAAACAGAACATGAACAATGTGGACCGGACGGTGGCCCATCTCTTTACCAATTCCGCCCGCTGGTCGAACACCTCGGGCTTTGTCGGCATCGCGCAGCTGAACGCCCTTTGCAATAACCAGATCGGCTACGGGGTAACGGAAGTACGGCAACCGGCCGGAGATGGACACCGCATGACATTTGTCCATGAGCTCGGCCATAACTTCGGAGCAAGACACACGCACAGTTGCTTCTGGCCCGGCGGCCCTCTTGACCTCTGCGCACCGATCGAGAACGGGGCGTGTTACAACGGTCCCGTCGTCCAGTCGGAAGGGACGATCATGAGTTACTGCTCAACCCGCAATTTTGTCTTCGGCCAGATCATCGGCGAGCTTATCCGGCGCAATGCGGAGTTCGCCTCCTGTGCCCCTTCCACCGTCCAGCCGGCAATCGCGGCAGCGGATTCGAGCTTCCTGAACGACCTCTATACCTCCACCGGCGGGCCTTCCTGGAATGCGCGTGACAATTGGGGAACGGGGCCGGTCGCGCGCTGGAACGGCGTCACCGTTCGTGGAGGACGCGTCATCGCCATGAACCTCTCCGCAAATAACCTGAACGGACCAATCCCTTCTTCCATCGCGAACCTGACTTCTCTGAGGAGCCTCAACCTCTCGGGGCGTAACAAGTATCATGTTCCTTACGTCGCTTCTCCGGATCCCGCAACCGACCGCTCCAATGCGAACAGGCTGACCGGTTCGATCCCGTCGTCGATTGGGCAATTGACTGAGCTTGAGGAACTCGATGTGAGCAACAACCTCTTAACGGGCGAGCCTCCCGAGGAAATCCTGAGCATGACAAAACTCCGCGTCCTCAATCTTTCGGAGAACTCCCTGGCAAGCGGTATCCCTTTCGAGCTCGGCAACCTGACGAACCTGGAACTGCTCGACATCTGGAGGACAAACATCGGCGGGCCCATCCCTTCATCCATTGGGAACCTGACCAAATTACAGGTCCTTGTCCTCTCGAACACGTCCGGAGTCGGGATCAGCGGGCCAATCCCCCAGGAATTGGGAAATCTCCCAAGGCTTACGATCCTCGATCTTTCCATGAACAAACTTTCCGGCACGATTCCGTCACAACTCGGGAACCTGTCCTCCCTGACGGTTCTGCACCTTCAGAATAACCAGTTGACCGGATCCATTCCTGCACAGTTTGTCAGTCTGACGGGACTTCAATCGCTTTCTCTTTCCGATAACCAGTTGAGCGGAAGCATCCCTTCGTTCATTGGAACTTTTTCAGGACTCAGTTCGGTCAGCCTTCAAAATAATCAGTTCAGCGGACCAATCCCGCCCGAATTAGGGAACCTCGACTTGCTTGGCTTGCATCTCGAAAACAACCAACTCAGCGGGCCCATCCCTCCGGGACTTGGAAAGCTCACAACACTTCTCGATTTTGCGTTACAGGGCAACCAACTGACAGGGACGATTCCCGACTCGTTGCAATATCTCGGCTCTACAGCCCCCTCCGATTTCGGCGGATTACTGATTTTCAATGTTGCGGATAACCGGCTGACCGGCGCCATCCCGTCCTGGCTTCAACAACGGGCCGGCGTGACGGAACTCGGGCTCGGAGGCAACCTGTTGGATGAGCAAACGGGACCTATCCCGGGATGGATCTACAACCGTCCGGCTCTTGTGACATTGCACCTGCATGGCATGGGCTACTCCGGTCCAATCCCGCCCCAGTTGTTCAACTTCGCCAGCATCCAATCGGTGAAGCTTTCCGGAAACAAGCTCACCGGAGAAATTCCTCAGGAAATTTCGAGCCGAACAACGCTGAACATCCTGTGGCTTTCAGACAACCAGCTTACGGGAAGCATCCCGACCAATATCGGTAACAACCTGCCCATGCGCGAATTGAGGCTTTCGGGGAATAAACTAAGCGGTACGGTCCCTTCTTCGATCGGACAGATACTGAACCTGCAATACCTCTCTCTCTCGGGAAACAACCTCGGCGGAGCACTGCCGGGAACACTTGCACAACTTGGTGGATTGAAGTACCTCGCGCTGCACGACAACGATTTCTCTTCCATCCCCGCCCTGCAGCAACTTGGCGGTCTGCGGCAGCCCGGCACAGTTCTCTCCCTCCAGAACAACCGGCTCAACTTCGCGGCGCTTGCCGATTTGATCTTCTCCCACAACCAGGCCCCGTTCGCAAACCTTACCTATGCGCCTCAGAAACCCTTCGGCAACACTGCGATTGTTGAAGCCGCGCCTGGGTCCAACGTGACGATGACGGTGAGCCTGAGCGGAGCAAACAATACGTACCAATGGTACAAAGACGGGGGGGCGATTTCGGGCGCAACCGATACGTCGTACACCATCAGCACGATCGCAGCATCGCATGCAGGACAATATACCGCTTCGGTCAGGAACCCCGGCGTGCCGGACCTGACGCTTTTCCGGAGTCCGTATGTCGTCTCCGTGTACACAGCCGGCTTCCCCCGGACCGTGACATTGCAATCCCCTGCGGCAAGCGCGGCCGGCTTGACAAATCCAGTCACCTTGCAGTGGAATAAGGATGCCCTCGCTACGAGCTACCATGTGTATGTCGACACGTCGCAAGGCTTCTCGTCGCCGCTTCTTTTTAAGAACGAATCGGTCACGGATACCGTGTTGCAACTTTCATCGCTTTCGCTGCTGAAACCGTACTACTGGAGAGTTCGTGGAATCAATAACCTGGGTTCCGGCGCATGGTCCGAAGTGAGGACGTTTACGATGTCTTCTCTTGTGAGTGTGGAGGAGGCGATAGCGGAAGTGCCTTCGACATTCCGGCTCGACCAGAACTACCCGAACCCGTTCAATCCCGGAACGACGATCGGCTTTGGTGTCCCGGAGCCGTCGTTCGTGAGGATCGTGATCTACGATGTGCTGGGGAGACAGCTTGCGACGCTGGTGGAGGGAGAATTTGCTCCAGGCTCGTACCGGAAGTACTGGAACGCTTCAGGACTTCCCAGTGGCGTGTATCTCTACCGGATGGAAGCGGGGGCTTTCAGGGAATCGCGGAAGGTGTTTTTGTTGAAGTAGGGAGAATGCTTGAGGGATTTAAAGGACTGGGGGTGGCTGAAAAACACCATCTGCAAACAAGGATGCGCACGCAAGCCTATTCAGAGCTTGGAGGGTAGATCCCTCGTCGTCAACAACACTCCTCGGGATGACATGCCTTTTTTAAAACCCAGCCTGCGAATACAAGCCTCACGTCATCCCGAATCCCGCGAAGGGGGTGAGGAATCTGCCCCACATGCTCGCCCGCAGAACCCTGAGCCTTCGTAGATCAGAGCCAATCAATCTTGGTAACAGGAGTTACTTCTCGTATTCGCGCAAGTAGCCTTTGAACTCCCGACGATGACTCTCTTCATCCCCCAAGAGTTGGATCGCAAGATCCTGTGTGACGTAATCTGTCCCATCACACAACTTGATAATCTTGTTATACTGCCCAATCGCCCCCTCTTCCGCTTCGATCACTCCTTTGATGATGGCAACAACGTCGGTCGAATCCTTCGTCGGTTGCATGAACTTCTGGTTGCGCGGAAGATCGAGAGAGCCGGGGACAACGCCGCCGATCGTTTTGATCCGGTTTGCCAGCAACTGGGCGTGGTTCAGCTCGGTGGGCACATCGGCCGCGAGTGCCTTCTTAATGACATCCGACCGGACGCCGTCGAGGTTGACGGAGGCGGCGATATAATTCTGGATGGTTTCCAACTCCGCCGCATACGCGACGATCAACTCTTTGATGATATTCTTCGAACTCATGATTTGAATCCCTATCTCATTTGACCATGCGGGCCGTCGGGGAAAACACCCGGACGAAGATGAACGATACACCGTTATGACAAAAGAAAATTAGAGAAAGAGAGGGGTAGAAGCAAGGTGCTGTGCGGATGGAAGAAACATCTCAATCCTTTATGCGGGGGGCTATTCTCGTTTCTGACAAAGACAACACCGAACTGAAACAAGTTCTCCATCTCTCCGGAGAAAATAACAACGGGCGACCGATTTGCTCGGCCGCCCGTTGTGTGGAAAGGAATAAACCAACATTCCCGACTACTACTTTCCCTCCGGATAGAGGATTTTGGATATCTGATACCGGCTATCCTGGAAATGTGCCTTCGTCTCCTTGTTGGAGGAGCGGGCGGTCGCGCGTCCGAGTTGTCCGTCAAGATCCGTCAATTCAGCACGGATGAGCGCTCGCGCTTCCCCGGGCAAGGGCGTGGGGGGCGGGAAGGCGAATCCGGGAGGAAGTCCCGCCGGAGGCGTGAATGGAGGCGGGTTTAACTTCGTTCCCATCGTCTCAATGTAGGCTCTCTGCAGGTTCCTGCGGTACACATCCGTCTCCGGATTGGACGAACCGAGCTCGCTCCATACCGAGGATCGCAAATCGCTCAACATCTCTCCGGTCGTATACAAACGCGTCTTTGCGTTGACGAGCGTGTGCGCGTTGATAAGTCTCAGGAGGCGATCGTTGTTAAGAAGAATGTTCAGCAACAGGCGATGCCCCTGCAGTACCCGATCGACGGCTCCCCGCGGATCGATCAGGGCGAGGATATCCGGACGCAATAACTCAGTTGGAGTTCGGAAACCCTCCTTGCGGAGGAACTCCATGCATTCCTTTTGTTTTGCGTAGGAAACAGGAGTGTGGAGAACTCCTTCCTGACCGGCGTTTCGCTGAGTCCGGATTACCCCCCCGACGTAGGAAGCCACATGCCCCATTTCGCGATTTCGCTGGGCAAGAAGTTGTCCGTAGACCTCTTCCAGCGTGCTATAGCTCTCTCCCGGAATGGTTGTGGCGCTCACCAGCATACCGGCGACGGCGTTGATATTCTTCAGGCCGTATTGGGTCGCCTTGACGGCATCGTCACCCATATCCTCGGTCTGTACTGTCGGATCATTCGGATCTCCCACCCCGAAGCGAAGATAGGGTTCGGTTTCCTGCCGCGCCGCGATCCGGTTCAGTTCCTGCCGCTCATCATCCGGAGTCATGGCGCCGAAGACGGGTCTGTACCCCCACTCCGTGGCAAATTTATCGTAAGGCCCAACAATCGGCATCAGCCGTGCTTTGTCCCCAGGCTGTGCGACGTAGTTGAAGCGTCCATAGTCCATAATCGAAGCTTCGTTTCCATAGCGCGCGGTGAAGGAGGCGCTCCGGAGACTATCCACTGGATAAGAGGACGTTGCCTTATGATTGTGTGGAAAGCCGAGGGAGTGGCCGACTTCGTGCGCGGCGACATAGCGAAGCATCTCCCCCATCAAGCTGTCCGGCAACGGAAGTTTTGCCGCTGCGGGATCAAGGTTCCCCACCTGAACGAAGTACCAGTTGCGCGCAAGATTCATCACATTGTGGAAGAAACCGATGTCCGCATCGAGAATTTCACCGGTACGGGGATCCACAATGTGAGGCCCGTACGCGTTTTGAATTTCAGATGGCAGCCATCGAATCGTCGCAAAGCGGGCGTCTTCCGAACTCCAGTCCGGATCCTCTTGCTCGCTGGGAGCGTACTTCGCCACAATCCCCTTCCTAAAGCCGGCCCGTTCGAACGCCACCTGCCAATCCTCCACCCCCATCGCAAGCCAGCGTTTCCATTTCTCCGGAACGCCACGGTCGATGTAAAACGTAATGGGCTTGACCGGCTCACTCAGCCCCCCGCGCCGAATGGCCTCCGGATCCTTCGGCTCGAGTCGCCATCGAGCGATGTACCGCCGCGGCTCGGCGCGCTGTGCATCGTATCCATAATCGTACTTTTGATAGTCGAAGAACCCCACCCGCTCGTCCTCGAGGCGCGGCATCATCGGTTTCGCCGGCAACCGGACCATCGAATGATGCATCGTGACGGAGATCGAGCTCAGGTTGTTGGCCTGAGGAACGCTTCCGGCTTCGTAGGTCAACGTGGCTTCCGTCTCAATGTTGTCGGGAAAGGACTTGCTGTACTCGACAAAGGATCGTTTAGCATCCAGCCTGCGGATCTGATTCTGCTGACGGGTCGATTTCCCCAATCCGAACTCCGGCACATCCGTGGTGAATAAATCGGTGACATCAACAACCATGGCTGAACTGTCCCCGTTCATCGCCTGGATATCCAACGCCATGATGACCGGAGGCAGATTTGCTTTGCGCACGGCATAGGAGACGGGAAGCGAATCAGCCGCAATCGAAGTGAGCAACACGCTCCGCAGCAAGACCCGGTCCCCCACCCGCTCCCAGCGAACTGTCTGCCGGTTGACTCCATCGCCGCCATACCCAAGACCCGTCTGTATCTTCGCTTGCGTGCTGACGAGAAGAAATTCCTTGTTTAGTTCTTTTCCAGGGATTTCAAAAAAGACCTTGTCCTTGATACGGTGGACAAGGAAGAGACCGGAATCAGACTTTGCCTCTTTGGTGATGACCTGGGCATACGGTTTCATGGCGGCCTGTGCGGGCCCTGATGGACGGGAGGAACCTGGCGCGTCGGAGGGCTTGGCTTCACCGGCCGGCCTGGTCGAGGCACATCCGATGAGCAACATCGCTGCAATGAGAAGCAAGGGTAGGAATCTCATGATTGATTCTCCGGATTATGACTGATTGAAGTGAGTTGGGATTTCACACTCCCTACAAGAAGCTCCTCCCTGGGAAAGAAATGAGAGAATTTTGTGACCTGTTCGAGACACCGACGATTTGGCGATCACCCTCCTCACTGGCGCCCAATTGCTTCCCTGCCCTCTCGCATTTCTACCATGGTATAACTCTCTTGTCCCGCCAGAATTTTCCCGTTTCTGCAATCGGAGCTTCCGTCGCGAGCCAGACGGGAGTTTCCGCGCCTTTCTTCACCGACCGCGGGGCCATCTTTCCCCCCATCTCCGTCCGGACCCAACCGGGACAGACCGCGTTCACCGCAATTCCTTTCTTCTTCAGCGCAAGAGCGAACTGGCAGGTCACGGCGTTCATTGCCGTCTTGCTGATGCTGTACACGGGAGCGTACGTCGTCATCCCTTCACCGATCTCACCTGCACCGCTTGACACGTTAATAATCCTGCTCCCCTTTGCAAACAGAGGGAGGAACGTCTGCGTTACGAAGAAGGCTCCTAAGGTATTAATGGTGATGGTGCGGTGGACAACATCAGGCCCGACATCAAGGATGCTTGTTGATTCATCAAGCAGGACACCTGCGTTATTCACCAGGATATCGAGGTGGCCGACCTGTGAGGAGAGAGTCTTAAAGGCCGAACGAATACTCCCGATCTCAGCCACATCCATCTGTAAAAACCGGATATCCCCTCCCTCGTTCAGGAGGGTGTCGACCGCTTCCTCTCCCGCAACGCTCTCGCGAGCGGCAAGCCAAACGGAGACGCCTTGTGCACCAAGCTGCCGTACGATTTCGAGCCCGATCCCACGATTGGCGCCGGTGACAAGAGCGGTGCGGGCGCCGGAATCCTTGGAGCCGGACCGCAACGTTACCAACTCTCCTTGAACCAACTCGCGTCAGAGTAATACGGCTTCGTCAGTTCCTCCATATTCTTCATCTCCTCCGGCGTACAAGGCTTGAAATTCTGCGCGATGCGGACGTTCTCCTCAAGCTCGGCCAGTGTGGTGATCCCGACAATCACGGTGCTGACCGGAAGGGTAAGGACATATCGCATCGCCTGTTCCATGGTGGAAAGCCCCCCTTCACGAAAGATCCGGCCGCGCGCGGGAATCTTCATCCCGACGATCGACATCTTTTTTTCCACCGCAACCGGAAGGAGGTTGTCGATGAACGAAGCGTTATGCTTGTCGGCAGCGTTCAGCGCCATCAGGATCGAATCGAAGGGATACTGTTCGATCCCCTTCTTTAAGATGAACGGATCGCGGTGACCGGTGATGCCGAGAAACCGGACGATCTTCTCGTCCCGCGCCTTCTCCATCGCCTTGATCGCCCCCTCCTTCGCGAAGATCCGGTCAAGGTCATTCTGGGTTCTGACGTTATGGTTCTGCCAAAGATCGAGATGGTCGGTCTGGAGCTGTTTCAACGACCGCTCGAGAAGTCGCATGGAACCGTCATAGCTCCGGTCGTTTGTCTTGGTCGCGAGGAAGACCTCCTTGCGGCGGGTCTTCATGACCTGACCGATGTAGGTCTCACTGACCCCCCGACCGTACGCAGCCGCGGTGTCGATGTAGTTAACACCGAGGTCGATAGCACGGTTGATGATGGCGAGCGCCTGGTCGTCTTTGTCCGGCGTCTCGAGGGTCGATTGTCCGCCGAGACTGAAAAGGCACACCTGGTGTCCGGTTTTTCCAAGCGGGCGCGTGGACATCTTTGCAGGACCCGGCGGTTGGGCGGCAAGGGCTTGCAGAGGGTCGAGCTTCGCAAGGCCCGCGAGAGCAGCTCCGCCGATGACGGTCTTCACAAAATTTCTGCGGGAGAGCGAGTCGTCGTTCTTCATACAACACCTCCATGATGTTGTGGCTTGAGCATGGCACGTTGTGGGGGACAGACTCGTCGCCCAACAGGTGAGAATGTAGAAAATTACGAAGGGACAAGCAAGAAGAATGGAGGGCAACAACGGAAAGACCTGACAGGTTTTTAAAACCTGTCAGGTCTGCACGAGGCCCGGTTTATTTTCCCGGGAGTGAGAAATAAAAAACAGCCCCTTTCCCATCCTCCCCCTCAGCCCAGGTCCGTCCGCCATGCCGAAGGACAATGCGGTGTACGTTCGCCAGGCCCACGCCAGTCCCCTCGAATTCCTCCGCGCGGTGGAGCCTTTGAAACACGCCGAACAGTTTCCCCACGTACCGCATGTCGAATCCCGCTCCATTATCCCGAACGAAGAAGACTGTTTCCCCCTCCCCCGCCGTGCATCCAATCTCGATGCGCGCACGCTCCCGTTTTCCCGTGTACTTCACCGCATTGCCGATCAGGTTGGCGATCACCAGGCGCAGCATGGAAGGGTCGCCTTGCACGTCCGGCAGCACTCCAACAATCCATTCGATTGCTCTCTCCCCTGTTTCCCTCTGGCAATCTTTGATCACCTCGGCGACAAGTTTCTGCATATCAATATTGTCGGCCTTCATCTCCACCCGCCCCATCCGGGAAAAGATCAGGAGCTCGTCCACAAGCACTCCCATTTCCCTTGCGGAATCGGATATCACCTTCAGGTAGCGGTTGCTTTGTTCGTCCAGGACCCCGCTCGATCGTTTCTGAAAGAGTTCGACAAATCCGCCAATATGGCGCAAAGGGGCGCGCAGATCGTGTGAGACCGAATAGCTGAAAGCCTCCAGTTCTTTATTCACTCCTTCAAGCTGTGCGGTCCGTTTCTGCACGAGTTCCTCAAGTCGCTCACGATGTTGCGCGAGCTCTTCCGCCATGCGTTTCTCGTTGGTGATATCCACGGAGAGGATGAACGCTCCTTCGGTCACCGGTTCGATGTTAAGGTTGAACCAACCCTTGGAGCCGTCGGGGAAGGCAAATTCGTTTTCCATCCGATGCGGGACGCGTTCTTCCAGACAACGCTTGAGCCAGGGGAAAAACTCCGCCCCCTCAATCCCCGGGTACATCTCCATCATCGTTCGGCCCATGAGTTCCTCTTTGCTCCTGCGGCCCTGCTTTGCCACCACCTCGTTCACATAAAGATATCGATAGTCATACCCGATGATCTGGCATCCCTCCTGCATTTCGTCCAGGGTGGTTCTGTAGCGGTGTTCCGCCTGGTGATGCAGCTCCCCGGCTTTTATACGGTCCGATTCAATCGCTTCCAGCAATTGGATCACCTGACGAATTCCTGCAAGTACGAGGAGAATATTGACAAGTACAAGAAGGATCACCGCGAGCTCGAACCCATAGAACCCGGCCTCGTGCCCTCCCCAGACAAGCACTCCGGAGACGATCGAAACCAGGACCGCATAAGGCAGGAGCCGGCGAAACATCCAGCGCCCGTGCAACCGGGAGGAGGGAACATCGGAGAGGGGTTGGTTCATCTTGCTCTTATCCCACTGTGGAGTATGCAACAGCGATATGGGGTGAACACAACGAAGCGAAACAATAAAACCTCAAGGGACAAGCGGATTTCGCGTGTTTAGCGACTTCAACTCCTCAAAACCCTCCCGGCCAACAACGTGCACAAGCTCTTCTTCACAAACATCGATCACCTTCATGGTCCCATGTGGGACCGCACTGCAACACTGGGGACGCGCGGTAAACTCCGGGTCGTCCACCAGCACCACCCCGTTCTCCACCGTAATGGGGAAGGCGAAGCAGAAGAACGGTTTGAGGGCAAACTTGGACATCCCTTCCGCCACTGCCGCACGTTGGAGCACACACCACCCCTTGCTGTCAAGGAACACGCAACCGTAGTCCCGTGTCTGCGTTCCCACCGCTCGTCCTGAAGGGAAATCAAGATCCACCTCCTCCTCCGTGTCGAACCACCTCGCAGGGTCCTTATCCATATGCGGTTCCATGTGCCGCTGTACCAGTTCCGTGTGTGCGAGGATGTTCTCCCGCTCCGCCGGATCGATCATGACACCTTGCCGGCAACAGGTCGCGTTGCAATTGGACATCGAACAACCGGCCGCGAACGTCCCTTCGAGGATGGAATGATCGACCTTCAGCTTGGGGATATGGGAAAGTTTGTGGGAATGAAGTACTGGGAAATGGTTTTCAGGCATTCTTGGCTTTGAGACGATAGTAGTTGATGAGGTCGGTCCCGACTGCTTTGATTCCCAACTGGCGAAACAGGGTGGTGACCTGCCCCCGATGGTAGGTTGAGTGATTGATCAGATGCTGCATCTGCTGCCAGAGGATGATGGTAGAGGGATTTCCCTTGATATCGGTATAGGACAACGGCGACAGGAGTCGCTCCTCCGTCACGGCATGAAGGAATGCGTCAACCTGGCTGCGCCAGCCGATCCATCGTTCCTGCAATGAGGGGAGGGTCGGGATATCCTCTTCGCGAATCAGCGTGGTGGGAGAGTTTCCCTTCCAGCGTTCGAGCCAAATCCAATCGGCTGCATAGATGTGGACGAGCGTCCCCCGGACTCCGCCGAAGCTCGAGTTGAGGTTCTTTGTGTATTGTTCTTCGGGGAGGGTCGCCGCAACTTCGAGAACCCGTTCGGTTGCCCACCGGTCGAAGTCAAACAACGTCAGGATATCTCGTTTGTCCATGCTGCAGATCTGTTTATGAAGAGTTGTGGGGACTTATGGAAAACATTTTACACAGGAACACATTGTAAACCATTCCCCGTTCACTCCGCTTTTTTCTTCAGCTCCGCCAGCTTCTGCATCGCCTCCAGGGGTGTCATCGTTTCAAGATCAATGCGCCTCAGTTCTTCGCGCAGGCGGTCGTCCTTCACCTCGAACAACGTCATCTGCACGTCGGGGGGCGGAATGCGCCCTTTCGTTTGCCGACCATTCACCTGCAGTTCGGAACTCTCGAGGTTCTCCAGGATCCGCTTTGCGCGGTCGGTGACCTCCTCGGGCAGACCGGCCATCTGAGCCACCTGGATGCCGTACGAATGGTCTGCGAATCCCTGCACCACCTTGTGGAGGAAGATCACCTTATCACCGTACTCCCGCACATCCACTTTATAGTTCCGGATGCGGGGGAACAGCTCCGCCAATTCGTTCAATTCGTGGTAGTGGGTGGCAAAGAGGGTCTTGGCGCCGATCCGCTGGTGGAGATACTCGGTCAGGGCCCACGCGATGCTGATGCCGTCGAAGGTGCTCGTGCCGCGTCCGATCTCGTCCAGGAGAATGAGGCTGCGCGGGGTCGCGGTGTTCACGATGTTCGCCGCCTCGTGCATCTCGACCAGGAAGGTACTCTCGCCGGAGGCGATATTATCGCTCGCTCCCACCCTGGTGTAGATCCGGTCGACGAGTCCAATGTGCGCCGCGGTCGCCGGGACAAAACTGCCGATCTGCGCGAGCAGCACGATCAGCCCTACCTGCCGCAGGTAGCTCGATTTTCCACTCATGTTCGGGCCGGTGATGATCAGGATCTGATCCTCCTCCGTATCGATGAGCGTGTCGTTCGGCGTGTATCGTTCGCCCGGTGGCAGGAGCTTTTCAATAACCGGGTGCCTTCCTCCCTGGATTTCGATCTTGAACGACTCATCGACCGTCGGACAGACATAGTTGTTCTCGATCGCCACTTCGGCAAGGGAGCTGTAACAATCGAGCACGGCGATGGCGTAGGCATTCTCCTGGATGGCGGCGGCATGCGCCGCGACGAGGGTACGGAGATCGTTGAAGAGCTGCGTCTCAAGGGCCAGCATCTTTTCCTCGGCATGGAGGATCTTCTCCTCGTACTCCTTCAGTTCGGGAGTGATGAACCGTTCCGCGTTCGTCAGGGTCTGCTTCCGGATATAATTGGAAGGGATCTTATCCTTGTGTGTGTTCGTGACTTCGATGTAGTACCCGAAGACGTTGTTGTATCCCACCTTTAGGGACGAAATGCCCGTCCGTTCCCGTTCCTGGTGCTGGAGTTTAGCGATCCAATCCTTCCCGCTGAAGGAAAGTTCGCGTAGTTCATCGAGCTCTTTATTATATCCCTTCCGGATCACCCCACCCTCGACGAGGGCCAGGGGCGGATCGTCCTCCAAGCCGGAGGAGATCGCCGTGACGACCTGGTCCAGGGGATTCAACCACCTGTCCACTTCCTTGAGCGAAGAGGCTTTCAGCTGTGCGAGATTGGATTGAAGCAACGGGACCAGTTCCAGGCATCCCTTTAACTGGTTTACCTCCCGCGGGTTTCCCCGTCCTGTTGCGATCCGTGCAATGAGCCGCTCAAGGTCCCCCATGCCGTTCAACACTCCCCCCATCTTCCCCCGCGGGGATTCGTTCGCGACCAGTTCCCGGACAGCGGCAAGTCGATTCCGGACGGTCTCGAGTTTTTTGAGAGGATGGTTCAACCAGCGTTTCAACAAACGTCCCCCCATCGGCGTCAGAGTCCGATCCAGAACCGAGAAGAGGGTCCCTTCACTCTGCCCGGAGATGGAAGAAGTGACCTCAAGATTGCGCTTCGTGGAAACGTCGAGGACGATAAAATCGGATGTGTCGTACGGTGCGATTTTTTTAATGTGCAGAAGGTTGGCTTTCTGCGTCTCCTGCAGGTAGTTCATCACCGCCCCGGCGGCGACCACACCGATGCGGTACGCTTCGATGCCATACCCCTTCAGCGATTGGGTTTTGAAATGGTTGACCAGCAACTCGTACCCGTAATCGAAATGGAACACCCAATCGTCCGCCTTCGTATAGATTCCGCCGAAGCGGTCCTTCAGGAGACTTTGGACCGTGGCAAGGTCGCGTTTCTGGACCAGCAGTTCCGATGGTTGCAGGTTGCTCACCTGCTCCGGGAGGTTTCTCAGGGGAAATTCGGCCGTGGAGAACTCTCCCGTCGAAACATCGATAAACGCGAAGCCGACAGGTTCATCTCCGCGGGCGAGGGCTGTGGGAAGAGCGACGGCAGCGAGATAGTTGTTCTGTTTCTGTTCAAGCACTTTATCGGAGAACGAAATCCCGGGCGTCACAACCTCGATCACATCCCGTTTGACGATCCCCTTGGCAAACTTCGGATCTTCGAGTTGCTCACAGACAGCCACCCGGTGCCCCGCTTTGAGGAGCTTCGGGAGGTACGCCTCGAGCGCATGGTACGGGAAACCGGCCAGCGGTATTTCCCCCGCGGCGCCATTCCCGCGTTTCGTCAGCGTGATCCCCAGAACTTTCGCCGTGAGCTTTGCATCCTCTTCGAACGTCTCATAGAAATCCCCCATGCGAAACAACAGGATCGTGTCCGGATGCTTCGCCTTCACCTGCTGATATTGCCGCATTAATGGAGTGGACATAAGGGGAAAGAATCTCTTTTCTGTCTCTGTTTTTATCCTTCAAACACCGCCTCTACGGAGACGGCACCGGTCAAAGGATCAAGCGTGATACTCAAAACATTCGGACGACAGCATACGGCGCAGTCCTCCGTATAGCGTTGCCGTGCGCCCGCGGAATCGTCGACAAAGGTCTCATTCTCCGCACCACAATAGGCGCATAAGTATTGGAAAAAACCCTCTTCTTTCATACGGGACGGTCAAAAGATACAGAAACTTGGGGTGAGAGTAAATTGACGTTTTTCGGGCGGGAGGAGACCTCTTCAAGGAACTCACGATGCGAAATCGTGAGCCGTCGGCCGCTAAAACATCGCAGGAAATCTCAAGCCTTAAGAGGTCTTGAACAATGCGCTTTCTCCCATCTCCGGCTTCTTTGGTTCAACCTGGGGGGTGGGCGGAACGACCTTTCGGGCCAGCGCATACTCAACTATTTTCCTGAGTGTCTTGGAAAAAGTAAGCCCCGCCTTCTCGGCACACTCCATAAACGAGACCCCCTCCGTCAGGTCGGGATTGGGGTTCACCTCGAGCACATACACACGGTTATCGTCCGCCAGCCGCATATCGATTCGGGCGTAATCCCGACAGTTGGTCAGAGCATAGGCGTCGAGGGCCTTTTGCATAACTTTCTTCTGTACCTTTTTGGGAAGCTTTGCGGGACAGATGGTGTGAATGCGATGATATTCTTCGTGCAACGGGTCCCACTTGGCCTTATAGCTGATGATGGAGGGATGGTCGGACGGAAGCTCGGAGAAGTCGTATTCAACAATCGGGAGGACCTGCGGCGGATCGTTCCCAAGAATGGAGACATGGAGTTCCCTCCCCTCGATGAACTCCTCGACGAGGATCGGCGGAGAAAAGTCCCTGAATGCCTGCTCCACCTGATCCAAAAGCTTTTCGAGCTCGAACACCACCGAACCTTTTGTCACCCCCGTGCTGGCATCCTCCCGCGCGGGTTTGACGATCAAGGGATAATGGAGGCCATGGCGACGGGGCATGTGAGGTTCGAATAGGAGCTTGAAACGGGGAGTACGGACACCGTTGGCCTGGAGAACCTGTTTGGTAAACCCCTTCCGCTGGCATAGCGCGAGGGCAAAGGGGGGCGCGCCAGTATAAGGGACTCTGTGCAGGTCGTACAACCCGGCAATCAGGAACTCTTTCTTCGCGTCATCCTGGAAATCCTCGATCAGGTTGAAGACCGCATCGGGTTTTTCCCGTTTCAGAATCGATTCAAACCGGCCCAGCCGATCTTCGATATTGAACGCCTCCGTCCTGAACCCCTCGGCCTTCAGTGCTTTGACGATGGCGTCGTACTCCTCCCGAACGGTGGCAACATGGATGGAATATTCAGGCTTAAAGTCGAGGGAAGCGGGATCAACGGCTTTCAGCTTCTCATACTCGTCCTCTCCCACATAGTTATAGAGGACAATCACGTATGGTTTCTTGCGAGGCATACCATTGAAAAAGAAAGGAAGTTTTTACTGAACGGCAAGGGAAAACGGGGTTGCTATTCCACGAAAGTTTGGGTAGGTTCATCCCACCTTTTTTCGCGCCAACTCCCCTATGGGCTTTTATCCTCAACCGAACGACTGGCAATGCGGACCCTTCGCGCTGAAGCACGCGTTGGTGATGCTCGGCATCCTGGTCGAAGAGAGACAAATCTCCAAACTTGCCGGGACCAACTGGTGGTACGGCACGGACGAGATCCAACTCGGCCGGGCAGCGCGCCAGTTCCAGTGCGAACTCAAACTGATCCGGCGGTTCGACCCGGAGCAGGCGCGGCGTGAGCTCATCGCGCATCTGCGCCATGGATATCCGACACTCCTCTGCATGTATGAATGGAGCCATTGGGTCACGGTGGTCAAAGCGGAACGCGGCAAGTTCATTCTCATGGACAGCAGGGACAAAGCGGTTCTGACGATTCTTTCATGGAAGGAACTCAAGCGGCACTGGGTCTACCACGAAGAAGATGAACTCGACCGGCGGGCGATCCAGACGATCTACGATTTCCATCCCGTGGTTCCCCATTTCCGCGTGCAGACCAAGGCCAAGTTTTCCCTCGCACGGGCGAACTATCTCCGCCGCCCCACCAACAGAACCTTCTCGCGGTTGTGGGATGTGTACCTGGCCGACCTGCTCAATCTCTGCAAGCCGCGCACCTCGCGCAGCACCAACGTCATCTCGCTCGGTGAGTTCATGCGCCGCTACGAGAACATGATCCTCGACCAGGTCGATCTCTGGCATGGGTGGATCGTGCGGTCACAGGGAAAGCGGATCCTTAACTATATCCATTTTGTTGCGGACACGTATGGGCTTGTGATTCATGACGCTGATGAGAAACGCGCACTCGCGGGGATCACGGCGATCATGACGCTCTGGGCAGCCAGCGAGTACGGCGTCTCCTCCGTATATCAGCCGGTCAAACGCAAATCAAGACGCTGAGAGCCGCTCTCGGTTTCTCAGCGTATCGTCCGGTGTTTCGGATCCTTCCCTTCTCCCTCCTGCATATCGAGCAGCGGAAAGAGAAGCTCGGGAAACTCGTGCAACCGTTCGGCACCGAGACGCTCCATGGCCTCTCTGGAGAGAAGAAGAGCCGACCGGAGGGCTTCCACATCCACCCCCAGAAACCGTCCCGAAAAAAGCTCCAGCTTGGAGACGGACTTATCAATATTGTTCCGAGCACCGACAAAACGGTTTTTCACAAGGATCAGGTGGTATGCCGCCGCAGCCTGAATGATCCCTTGAAAGAAAATCCTGCTCTCTTCCCCACAGTTCTGCCAGACTTCCTCCCATGCCTCATGCGCCTCCCAGAATTCCCTCCGGTTGAACAGATCAATCCCGTCGATGAAACGCCTTCGCTCGGGGGCAGAGAGACGGGGCTCCCGGAGCAACGACCGGTTGACCTCTCCAACACTCTTTTTTGCGTGACGTTTCATGGCGAACGGAAGGTACGTTTTTCCTGCTGAGGCTTCAACGCTTCACCCATCAGAGCGCACCAATTCCCTGGCGGCTGGACACTTTTTCTTTGACTCTCATATCCGATTTTGGTATCATAAGCCCGTTCGTTTCGACACCCTTCATCACGACGGAGCACCGCATGGAGCAAACGACACGAGGTAACTGGGGTTCCCAGATGGGGTTCATCCTGGCTGCTGCCGGATCCGCGATCGGGCTCGGAAACATCTGGCGCTATCCCTACATCACAGGACAAAACGGAGGGGCGGCCTTCGTGTTGCTCTACCTTGCCTGTGTTCTCGTCATTGCCCTCCCCGTGCTGATCGCCGAACTCGCCCTCGGCCGTAGAACAACCATGAACCCCGTTGGCGCGTTCCAGGCGCTGACCACTTCAAAGTACTGGCCCTTCGTCGGCTACCTCGGCGTGATCACCGGCGTCGGGATCCTTTCCTTCTACCTCGTGGTCGCCGGATGGACACTCGGGTACATCGTCAAGGAACTCAGCGGTACCATTGGGAGCTTCGGTGATTTTGTGCAGGACCCAATCAGCGAGATTGGATACTTCGCGGCGTTCCTGGGCCTTACCGTATTTGTCGTCCTTGGCGGCGTGGAAAAAGGAATCGAGCGCTGGTCGAAGTTCCTCATGCCTGCTCTTCTCATTCTTCTCCTCTGCCTCATCGGATATAACCTGACCCTCGAAGGAGCTTCGAAAGGGATCGAGTTTTATCTCAATCCTGATTTCAGCAAGATCAACGGGTCCACGTTCCTTGCCGCGCTTGGACAGGCATTTTTCTCGTTAAGCCTGGGTATGGGGACGATGATCACCTACGGAAGTTATCTTCCCAAAAAGGAGAATATCCCGGTTGGTGCCGTTGCTGTGGCGCTCTCCGATACGGCGATTGCGTTTCTTGCAGGTCTTATGATCTTCCCCGCCCTCTTCTCTGTAGGGCTCGAACCTTCACAAGGGCCGGCCCTGGTGTTCAATGTCCTTCCAAGTGTCTTTGCAACAATGCCGGGGGGACAATTCATCGGGATTGCCTTCTTCATTCTTCTGGCAATCGCCGCCCTGACCTCCACCGTTTCCCTTCTTGAAGTTCCGGTTGCATTTCTCGTGGATCAAAAAAAGTGGTCACGGAAGAAGGCTGTTTGGATAATTTCCGGGGCCACATTCCTGCTCGGACTCCCCTCCGCGCTTGCTCAAGGGACAAGCGACTTCTTCTCAACACTCACACTCTTCGGTCAAACCGGTTTCCTGGACATCATGAGTTTTGTCTTCAGCGATCTTTCCCTCCCGATCGGCGGATTCTTTATTGCCATTTTCGTCGGATGGGTTTGGGGGGCCAGGCATGCGTCTGAGGAGATCTTGTTGGGAACGCCTCCAGCCTTCTCCCGCCTGATGGCCGGCTGGGGATTTCTCATTCGCTTCGTCTGCCCCGCGATGATTCTGCTCGTCCTGATCGCAAAGTTGTTCAGTTAAGAGGTTCCTGACAGGAGGTACCCTTTCACTTCTTTCTCCACATTACCATTGGGAGAAGTTTGCTATGGATCAATTTCTCGATACGCTGCTGCACATCACCACGGAGATCGCCGATAACATCTGGTGGCCCGTTGTCATCCTGATGCTGGCCGGTGTGGGGGTGTATCTCACGTTCCAGACCGGGTTCATCCAGTTCCGGCGGCTCGGGCTGGCGATACGATTCATGATGATGGGGCGCGACAAGAAGGACATGGCCGGTCGAACGGGCGACATTACTCCCTTCCAGGCATTGATGACGGCGCTTGCAGCGACGGTCGGGAACGGCAACATTGCCGGCGTGGCGACCGCCATCGCGAGCGGCGGACCGGGCGCGCCATTCTGGATGTGGATGACCGCACTCTTCGGCATGGCAACCAAGTATGCCGAAGGAATGCTCGGATTAAAATACCGGATCAAAACCGCCGACGGCACGTACAGCGGCGGAGCAATGTACTACCTGCGGGATGGGCTGAAACAAAAGACCCTCGGAAAGTGGCTTGCCCTCTGGTTCGCCATCGCCGTCATTCTCATGGCGACTATGGGGAGCGGCAATATGGCGCAATCAAACTCGATCGCCCTGTCGCTCAACTCGGATTTCGGCATCCCCTTCATCGGCACAGGGCTGGGACTCGCAGTTCTTGTAGGGCTCGTCATCATCGGTGGTGTGAAGCGTATCGCCGCAGTCGCCGAACGCCTGGTCCCCGGCATGATCGTCCTCTATATGGGAGCATCGCTGTATGTTATTTTCACCAACCTGGGGATCATCCCCGAGGTGATCATGATCGTCCTGCGATCGGCATTGACCAATGAGGCGATGGTCGGAGGGTTCCTCGGCCATACCGTGAAGGAGGCGATCCGCTTCGGGGTTGCACGCGGAACCCTCTCCAATGAATCCGGCATCGGCTCCTGCTCCATCCCGGCCGCAGCGGCAAAGGGGAACGAAGCCGCCGCGCAGGGCATGGTCGCGATGATGGGAACGTTCATCGACACGATCATCGTCTGCAGCATGACCACCTTTGTCATTCTCGCTTCTAACCTGCACCCGCATACCACAGGACTCACCAGCACAGCCCTGACGAAATCGGCATTCGCCGTGGGATTGGGATCGGATCTCGGGGGGTGGATCGTCAGTCTGAGCAGCTTCCTGTTCGGCTACACAACGCTCATCGGTTGGTCCTACTACGGTGAGCAGGGAGCCAAGTACCTCTGGGGGATCAAGAGCGTTATGCCCTACCGGTACATGTTCTGTGTGTTTGTTTTCTTCGGGGCGGTGCTGCAGGGACAACATTTGCAGATCGTCTGGAACCTGGGGGACATCGGGAACGCTCTGATGGCGATACCAAACCTGATCGGGCTCTTCCTGCTTGGCAGCGTGGTAAAAAGTGTTACCGACGATTACCTGAAGCGATGGGATGAGGGGAAAATCACAAGCCCCTTCGGAGATTGATCGTACAACTTCAGAATTTGAAATTGGGTAAAAAGAGAAGGCGACAATGGGGATTGTCGCCTTCCATATTCTTAGCCCCTTCTTGAGTCCGGGTTAATACAAGAACATCGGCTTCTCCAGGAGATGGGCCACCTTGGGGCGGTAATTCGCCGTGTCGTACAACTCCTCCACATCCACTCGCTTCACGCCTTGTGTCAGCGTGTCGATGGGAACTGTGGTGTACTTCCCTTCCCGCAACGCCACCATTTTGCCATACTGCTTGCGCAAGGCGAGGTCGGTTGCAAGGTTGGCAAAGCTGATCGCCACCATCCGGTCCAGAGCATCGGGTTCGCCGCTCCGCATCAGGTAGGCCACCTGCTGATAGACGGTATGGACCCCCGTCAGTTTCTTTAGAGCCTGTTCCGTGACCGCGCCAATTCCTCCCAGTTTCTTGTGACCATAGGCATCCTCTTCGCCGTACTCCACAATCTGTCCCCCCATGAGATGAGCCCCTTCCGAGATGGTCATCAACGCGTAGTTGCTGGGATTCTTTGCCTTGTCCTCCATGAGGAACCGGGCCAGTTTCTCGACATCGAACGGGACCTCGGAAATAACCGCCCGGTCAACGCCCGCGAGGTATGCGGAAATAAGCGACGTTTCTCCGGAATTCCTGCCGAACAATTCCACCACCGCGATGCGCTCGTGCGAACCGGCAACCGTCCGCAGCGCTGTGATGAAATCAACGCTTCGTGTCACCGCCGTCGAAAAGCCGATGCAGTAGTCGGTTCCGAACACGTCGTTGTCCATCGTTTTCGGGATGGCGATCACGGGGATCCCCTCCTTGTGCATGCGCACGCCGTAGCTCTGCGTATCGTCACCGCCGATCGTAATCATCACATCGATCCCGAGACGCTCGATCACCTTCAGGATGTGGGGGGTGCAATCGATCCGTGCGTCCTTGTCCAGCTTCTCATACTCGGGGCGCCACAGGAATTTCGGGATGTCGCCCTTCCGCACCTTGCCCGGGTTTGTGCGCGAGGTGTGAAGGAACGTCCCACCCGACCTGTCGATTGTCCTGGTGTTCATGGTGTTTAGAGGAAGGTAATTAATCCCTTCGTTGTCATCTGCATCCAAGTCGAAGTTCAGCAATCCGCCCCACCCTTTCCGGAGGCCGACCACTTCCGCCCCCTGGTCGGCAGCGCGGTAGACGACCGCCTTGATGCAGGGGTTCAATCCGGGAACGTCGCCGCCCCCCGTTAATATTCCGATTCTCATTGCGTTGGATTCCTTTGTGTACGGTGGATCACTTCAGTTGAGCGATGCTCCATCCTTCCATCGCCTCCAGCATGGGGTAGTCGGTCAGGTCATAATGGATGGGAGTGACCGAAACATACTTGTTGCGCACAGCCGGCTGATCGAACAACAACTCCTTCTCCGCCTCCTCCAAGGCACCCGTCAGCCAGTAGTATTCCTTGTTCGCCGGATCGCGCCGTGCATCGAACTGGTCATTCCAGACCGCTTTTCCCTGCCGTGTCATGAGTACTCCCTTGATCTGTTTTTCCGGTACGGCGGGGACGTTGACATTGAGCAGGATCCCTTCAGGCAGTCCTTTCCGTACCACCAGGGTAACCAGCTTGCGGGCAAACTTTGCCGCATACCGGAAATCAGCCGGACGAAATGTGGTCAGCGAGACGGCGATCGACGGGACCCCGAGAAAGGTTCCCTCCGCAGCCGCAGAAACCGTTCCGGAGTAGATGCTGCTGATGGCCGTGTTCGAGCCGTGGTTCACACCCGACACAAGGATATCCGGCTTCTTTTTCAGCAACGCCTTCACGGCCAGTTTAACGCAATCCGCCGGGGTCCCGGCGACTGCGTACCCGAAGAACTCACCGTTCTTGTGATACTCCTTCACCCTGATCGGGAAATTCATGGTAATGGCATGGCCGACGGCGCTTTGCTGCTGTTCGGGGGCAACGACAGTCACCGTCCCGATTTTTTTCAGTTCCCGCACGAGCGCTTCAATGCCGGGCGCGTCGATCCCATCGTCGTTCGAGACAAGGATATTCAGTTTCTTTCCACGGGAAAATCGTTTCATCGGCTGCCAAGATATTGAAAAATCCGGTTGTACACAATGAAGCCTTGATGGATCATCAAGGCTCGTGTTCGAATCGATCACTGGCAAGGGGGGCGCGGGGGACCCCTTAGTAGCTTTCTTCTTTCGAGGGGAATTTCCTGTCTTTGACATCGCGGACATACTTACCGACAGATTCGCGGACAACATCGGCGAGGCTGGCATACCGCCTGACGAAGCGCGGTTGAAACTCTTCATACAAACCCAGCATATCGGCCACGACCAGGATCTGTCCATCACACCCGTTCCCTGCACCAATGCCAATTGTCGGAATATCCAGACGCTTCGAGACCTTGGCGGCGAGCGCGGCCGGGATCTTCTCAAGAACGATAGCAAATACTCCCGACTGCTGAAGCGTCAGGGCATCGTTCAGAATGCGTTTCGCTTCGCCGGCAGTGGTTCCACGAGGGGTGTACCCGCCGAACTGATGGATGGATTGGGGGGTCAACCCAAGGTGCCCCATCACCGGAATGCCGGCCTGGGTCGTCTTGAACACGAGCTCGGCAACCCGTTCGCCCCCTTCAAACTTCACGGCCCCGGCCCCGGTCTCCTTCATCACCCTCCCGGCGTTCCGGAAGCCCTCCTCCGGGTTTGCCTGATAACTCATGAACGGCATATCGACAACGATCATGGCCCGGTGTACCCCGCGTACGACGGTTTTAGCGTGATACATCATTTCTTCCAGCGTTACCGGGATTGTCGTTTCATGCCCTTGAAAGACCATACCGAGGGAATCGCCGACCAGGATCAGGTCGACTCCGGCCTGGTCGAGAAAACGCGCCGTTAAAAAGTCGTAGGCGGTCAGACATGCAATCTTCTTCCCCTCCTCCTTCATGGAGGCGATGACCTTCGTCGTAATTTTCTTGGGGCCCGAGCCCGCCGCTGATTGTGTCATGTCAAGAATACAGTTCAGGTTTCATGATTTCCGCGGGATCGGAAGCAAGGAACCGTATCCCCCATGCTTCCTCGAACCCTTGTTTGAGACAGTCCGCGACCAATTCCCTCGACGGTGTCATTCCCAGGAGAGCGGAAAGATCGGTCGTTCGATCGTCCAGCTCTTTGACGATCTCCTCCCTCTGTCGCTCATCCTCAAGTCGCAAGTAGCGGACAATCTTCTTATGAGCCGGCCCGACCAGGATCGAGCCATGCTGAAGCACCACCTCTTCCCCTCCCTCTCCGATGAACCTGCGCTGTGCGCTCCCGACAAGCTTTCTCCCGCGGTACTGCACCTCATATCGCGCCGAGCTCGTGAAACAGACAGTGGAGGAAGTGGCTTGGTATAACGATGGAAAGTGAGGTTGCGATTTTTCAAACGAGGCATTCACACCCAAACGATGCAGGCCCGCGATGAGGCTGCGGCTGATCTCGTGATAGGTGGAAAGGACACCGGAGTTCTCTGCCGCCATGACAACACAGTAGGTTACCTCCTCGGCATGGAGGATCGCCCGTCCACCGGTCGGTCTCCGGACAATATCGACCCCCTCGTCGCGACAGAGGAGTTCATCAATTTCTTCGATCCGCTGGTTCCATCCCAGGGAAACGGCATCAGGGTTCCAACCGTACAACCGAACAATACCGGTTCCCGGGGATAGCGTACGGGCAAGACGCTCGTCGTACAGCATGTTGTAGTCGCCCTTGCACAAGCCGGAGATGTCAAAGCGCCAGGTCATCAGGAGTGGGCCCGTCCGGAGATGATCCCGCGCTTGCTTTTCTGGACGAAGTCAAGAACATTTTGAATTTCGGGAAGCAGTTCCACTTCTTCTTTGATGCGGGCTACAGCCTGGGAGACGTTGAGGTTGGAGCGGTAGAGTAACCGGTAAGCGACGTCGAGAGTCTCGATCGCCTTGAGAGTGAAATTCCTGCGCCGCAAGCCGAGCAAGTTAAGCCCCTCGAACACCAGCGGTTCCTGTCCGGCCAGTACATAGGGGGGGACGTCTTTCACCACACGAAACCCACCGCCGACCATGGCATTTTCGCCGACCAGGCAGAACTGATGAACCGGGGTGAGTCCACCGATGATCACGGAATTCCCCAGCTTGACGTGGCCACCCAGGGCAACGCAGTTTGCGAGAATGACATTGTTGCCGACAACACAGTCATGGGCCACATGTGCATACGCCATGAAGAGACAGTTGTTGCCGATCACGGTTCTTCCGTTTTCGACGGTGCCGCGGTTCAGAGTCGCCCCTTCCCGGACGACCACCCGGTCACCGACCTCCAGAAGCGTCGGCTCCCCTTGGTATTTCAAATCCTGAGGCGCATTTCCCACAGAAGCCCCTTGGTGGACCTTGCACTCCTTCCCCAGCCGGGTCCCGTTGTAGACAGCGACATGCGGACCGATCCAGGTGCCGTCGCCGATGATGACATCATCCTCGACGACGGAAAAGGGGCCAATGTGGATATTGTCGCCTAACTTTGCTTTGGGGCTGACGACCGCGTGAGCATCGATATGGACAGGCATCAGAAGTCTTACGGGAGAGAAGGTGATTCAGCGGAGACGGGTTTGGGCTCTTCCTGACCGTTGACACGGTCGACCACCGCGGCTGCAAAGTCTCCCTCTGCCACGAGCTTTCCGTCCACGTAGGCCTTGCCGCGGATTTGAATAATCTTGGAACGCTTGTTGACCATTTCGATGTCGAGGGTCAGTTGGTCGCCGGGGACGACCGGCTTCCGGAACTTGACGTTGTTGATCGACATGAAGTACACGACCTTATTCCCCGGATTCTCGAGGCCGTTCAACATCAGGATACCGCCAGCCTGGGCCATCGCCTCGACAATCAGCACGCCGGGCATCACCGGGTGCCCCGGGAAATGCCCCTGGAAAAACGGCTCGTTCATGGTCACATTCTTTACACCCACCACACGCTGGTCGACTTCAAAATCGATGATCTTATCGACCAGGAGGAAGGGATACCGGTGCGGGAGGATCCTCTGGATCGCGTTAGTGTCGAAGACGACCCCCTCCTTGCGTTCGTGCTGGTATTTTCGGACGAGCTTCTTCTGTTGGTACAGCTTCCGGACTCTCCGCGCGAACTCCACATTGCTGGCATGGCCGGGTCTTGCCGCGAGAATCTGCGCCTTGAGTGGGGCGCCGATCAGGGCAAGGTCCCCGATCAGGTCGACAAGCTTGTGGCGCGCCGGTTCGTTCCGCCAATGCAATTTCTTATTGTTCAGGACCCCGGTGTTGCCCAGGATGCACGACTGGCTGATCCCCAGTTTCCGGGTCAATTTCTTCAAGTTGTCCTGAGGAAGTTCACGGTCAACGATCACGATCGCGTTGTCAAGGTTGCCCCCCTTGATCAGACCCTGGTCGTGCAACATCTCTACCTCGTGGAGGAAGCAAAACGTCCTCGCCGAGGAGAATTCATTGATGAATTCTTTCTCAAGACTGAAGAGACCAGTGTGCTGGCTTCCCAGCGCGGGGTTGTTATAATCGATCATCACCGTCACACGAAAATCGTCGGTCGGAAGAGCAACGATATGAACGCCGTTCTCTTCATGTTGGTACTGGATCGTCTGATCGATGATGAGATAGTCCTTGGGGGATTCCTGCTCCATCACACCGCCGTCGAGGATCATGTCGACGAAAGGCTTGGCGCTCCCGTCGCCGATCGGCGGCTCGATGTTGTCAAGCTCGATGATAATATTGTCGAGTTGCAACCCAACGATGGCCGCCAACACATGCTCCACCGTATGCACCTTGGCATCCCCGATCCCGATGGTTGTCCCGCGTGCAACATCGATCACATGATCAACATCCGCCGGGATCTCCGGCGCACCGCCGATATCCACACGGCGGAAACGGATGCCGTAATTGTCGGGGGCCGGCTTGAACGTCATGGTCGTCTGTACGCCGGTGTGGAGGCCCACCCCGGACATGGTGACCGGGCGCTTGATGGTATGTTGTTGAACGAGCATGCTAGGGTTTCTTTTCGATGGCTTTTGTTAACGCTTCCACTTTCTTCTGGAGTTCCTTCACCGTCTCCATTAACTGGGGGAGATTCCTGAGGGCGACCTCCATCCTTTGCGCTTTGCGCTGATCTTTTGCCGGTGTGCCAAAATACGACTTGCCCGGTTCCTTCAACGACTTGGAGACGCCGGACTGCCCTAAGATAATACTTCTGTCGGCAATTTCAATATGACCGGCGGTCCCGACCTGCCCCCCGATCATAACGTTCTTTCCAATCTTGGTACTTCCGCTGATCCCGACCTGTGCCGCCATCACGGTATTTTCCCCCACCACGACATTATGGCCGATTTGGATGAGGTTGTCCAGTTTGGTCCCACGTTTCAACACCGTCTCTCCCAGTGTCGCGCGATCGATGGTGCAGTTCGCCCCGATCTCCACATCGTCCTCCACCACCACAATACCAAGTTGGGGGATCTTTTCATAGGTACCGTCCTTTCGGGGTGCGAACCCGAACCCATCGCTCCCGATCACAACCCCAGCCTGGAGGATCACCCGGTGGCCAATCACGCATTGATGACCAACCGAAACATTCGCGTACAGCAGGCAATCGTTCCCGATACGCGCCTGTTGTCCGATCACACATCCCGGCGCAATCCTGGTGTTTTCACCGATCGTCACATTCTCACCCACAACGACATGAGCACCGAGACCGACGTTCGTTCCCAAGGTCGCCGACGAGGCAACGACCGCCGTGGGATGGATCGAGGTGGGAAAAGGATCGAGAACCGGGGTAATTTTCTTGACAACCCGGATGAAGGCGAGGTACGGATCCTGCACACGAATCAACGCGGGAGCAGACCCGTTCCGGGGTCCGGCGTCCTCAAGCGCGGAGGAAACGAGAACCGCGGAGGCGCGTGTAACGCCGAGGTACTTTTGATATTGGGGGTTTGCCAGGAAGGTCAGATCGCCGGGACCAGCTTCTTCGATCTTGGCCACCCGGAGAATCTCCACGTTGCCATTCCCGACCACCTCTCCCTGAAGGAACGCGGCAATTTCGTGGATAGTCATGAATCTCCTGTCGGTTACCGGGCAACGCCCGGCACGATATTGAGTTTTTCGAGGACCTTCGCCGTGATGTCGTATTTCGGGCTGGAGTACATCAGGAGAATTTCCCCGCTCTTATCGAACACGTAGTCGTAGCTCTCCTCCAGGGCGACATCCTGGATGGCCTTGAAGACGCGATCTTGGACCGGCTTCATCAGTTCGCTCTGTTTTGCAAACAACTCGCCGTTCTGGCCGAACTTCCGGGTCCGGAAATCGACGATCTTCTGGTCCAGCTCACGCAACTCCCGTTCGAATTCCGCCCGCCGCTGGTCGGTCAGAATCAGCTTGCGCTTTTCATAATCGTCGAACTTGCGCTGCCAGTCCTGCTGCATCTTGTTCACTTCCGTCTGCCATTCCACCACCAGGGCGTCGATCTGCTTCTGCGCATCCTGGGCATCGGGAAGTTGTTTCATAATGGCGTCGGTGCTGACATGCCCGACCTTGACTTGTGCCATACCCGCCGGGAGAATCCCCAAGGACAGCACGATAGCAGTAATGATGGTCTTCTTCATGCAATCATCCCCACACGTTCATTCTGGAAAAAAACTCAGTTGCGCGGACGCGCCGGCGTAGCAGTGGTTCCCCTCTTCAGTCGATCGAGCACTTTGTACGTCAGGTCGGCTTTGGCATCGCCATAGAGGATATTGCTTCGGTCGACGACGAACGTAAACCCTTCCTCCTTGGCAACCACCTCGATAGTCTTTAGAATTTTTTCACGGATGGGGGCAAGCTTCTTTTCCCGTTCGGCAACAACCTCTCCGGTCCGGGGATCGAGCTTCTTGGAGAAAAATTCCGTGGCCTTCTGCTGTAACTGTCCCAGCCGCTGCTCCTCGGACTCACGACGATCTACCGGCATCAGGGAACGCTGCTTTTGATAATCTTCGATCTGCTTTTGAAGGTCCAATCGCATTTTCTCAAATTCATCCTGCCACGGTTTGACCATGGTCTCAAGATCTTTCGAAGCCTGCTGGGCTTCCGGAAGGTCGCGCAGGATGATCTCCGAATCGACAAATGCCATTTTACTGGCCTGCGCAAAAGCTCCAACGGTAACAGCCATGGCAAGAAGGGTGGGGAGGAAGAGAAATTTCTTCACGGTAACCTCATTCAGTAAGTGAAAGGGAGTAGAGTTGACAATGATCTGTTGAACTTAGAACCCACGTCCGAACTGGAAATGGAACTTCCAGCCTGAGGGTGTGCCCCCCGGGGAGGGTGCGTCAAAGCCGTAACCATAATCGAAACCGATCAACCCGATGGGATTAATCAACAACCGAACGCCGACACCGGCAGACCGGCGCAGATCAAGCGGATCCTGGACCCTGTTTTCAAGCCACACGTTCCCCGCCTCGGCAAAGAAGAGTGTATAGATGGGGATCGGGTTGAGCGCAAGGGCGAATCGCAATTCCGCGGAATATTTGAGAATCGCCTGGCCGCCGATGACCTGTCCGTTGGACAGGGTTGGACCGACCGCCCGGTCGTCATACCCGCGTAACGGTGTTGTTGAGAACTGCCCGAGGCCCGTTCCCCCCATATAGAAATATTCTTGGGGTGGAATCAGAGGGTTCTTTTCGAATCCAAAAATAAATCCGACGAGCGTGGAGGTTGCAAGGGCGATCCGGGAGCTTCCCATGATCGGCACAAACCAATCGGCGCTGAAGATATGCTTATGAAATTTGGAGTTGCCCGGAAGAAAAGGGCCGCCGGAAATTTCCGTCGCAAGGGAAAAATTCGAGCCGTGGCTCGGGAAGATCGGGCTGTCGGTGCTGTTTCTCGAAATCACCTGATTGACACCGATCTGCGTCGTGATCCCCGGTGTGTAATAGTCGCCGCCGTACTTCACATCGTTGCGCTGGTACCGCAGGGTCCAGTCGCCACGGAAGAGAGGATCGGGCCACTTGAATCTCCGACCGACCCGTACGGACGCTCCCGTAAGGCGAAGATCGTAGTAAAAAATCTGTCGCGTGTCGAACAAGTTCACGCCGAACAGGGTCGGGGTATCGAACATCCACGGTTCCTGGAATCCGATGCTGAAGGTACGGTACCGGTTCCCCTCGCCGAACTGCCAATCGAACGACATCACCTGTCCTGCTCCCCCCTTCAACGGCTCCGAGAGGGAGAAATTATTGAAGGTCAATCCCAGGGCGCCGTTGAACCCGAAGACCCCACTGTAGCCTACGGACATGTTGAAGGTGTCGCTGGATTTCTCCTCGACGGAGTATTCGAGATCGACGGTCTTCTCATCAACGATGCGGTAGTCCGGCTTGATCTTTTCCGGGTTGAAATAGTTGAGTTGAGAAAGCTGCCGTGCACTGCGGATAATGCCGCTCCTACTGAAATAATCCCCGGGTCGCGTGTACAGTTCGCGCCGAATGACCTTCTCATACGTTTTCTGGTTGCCGGAGATAAGCACCCGTCCGATGCGGAACTGGTTGCGCTCCCGCACGTGCAGGACAAGATCAAGACTATCCTCTCCCACCCGGATCTCTTCCGGCTCCACCTGGAAGGTCAGGTACCCATTATCCAGGTACAGGGAACTGACATCCGTCTCCTCTTCACTCCGATACAGGTTCTTTTCAAATTTCTCCCGATCGAAAATATCCCCCTTCTGAAACCCGAGTCGAAGGTTGAGGATTTCGGAGGGGTACACGGAGTTCCCCTCCCATACCACATTCCGCACTTTGTACTGTGGACCCTCATACACATACAGATCGATGGTCAGGAACCGCTTGCTGTCGTCGTAGAGGAGGGAGTCCGCGAGAATCTCGGCGTCCCGGAAGCCGTTTTTGCGGTACAACCCGAGGATCAGGTGTTTGTCTTCTCCGTATTTCTTCTTATCGAACTTGGCGCTGGTCCAGAACTTCCACCATCGGCGTTCACTGGTTTCCTTCATCTCCCCTTTCAGGTCGTCGTCACTCAACAGTTTATTGCCGACGAACCTGATCTTTTCCACCTTCACCTTCACCCCCTCTTCGATTTCGATCCGCAAAGCAACTCTCCGTGCGGTTGAATCCACAGGGATCAGCTTAGGCTCGATCACGGCGCTGAGGTAGCCGTCCTCATCATACTTCCTCTTAATGGAACGCACGATCACCGAAAGGTCCTGCCGGTTGACGATCTGTCCCTTGACGAGGTTGACCTCTTTGGTGATGTCGCTCTCGCTCAGTTCGTCATTCCCCACCACCTCGATGCGTTCGAGTCGCGGGTTTTCCCGAACGCGAATAAGGAGATAGACTCCTTCGGGGGTCCGATTTTCGATGAAGATCTGGACATCGTCGAACAGCCTGAGGTTATAAAGGCGCTCAATGGCGGTGCGAGCCTGGTCACCCGGAAGGACGAGTTCATCCCCCACCTTGAGCCCGGTATTGGCGATAATGGCGGATGGTTCCGCCGAGGTCTGTCCCTCAACGGTGATGCCGAGGATCTTGTGCACCTCCGGGCGTTGCTGTGCAACCAGCGCAGAGAGGGAGACGAGAGAGAGAAGAAGAACGAGTTTAGAGCTTCGAGACACTTTTCAGAAACCTTTCCATCCCACTGAGCGGAATCACCCGAGTTCCTTCCTGCTTTTTCAACTGGTCACTCACCATGCCGAAGCGTCGTTCGCGACGTTGGTACTCCGCAACTGCGGCGTACAGTTCCTTTCTGCGAAAGGCAGGCCAAAACTCATCTGAAATATAGAGCTCGCTGTATGCCAACTGCCAGAGGAGAAAGTTGCTGATCCTCACCTCCCCGCTGGTCCGGATCAGAAGATCCGGGTCGGGATAGTCTCTGGTGGCAAGATAGGTCCCAAACAGGGCCTCCGTGATATCTTCCTGCTTGAGGGCGCCGGAGCGGATATCATCATACATCTTCCGAATGGCGTTGGTGATATCCCATCTCCCGCTGTAACTGAGAGCGAGGATCAGGGTCAGTCCCGTATTGGTCTTCATGACCTCGATGCCATCCAGGAGCTCATCCTGAACATCGTGGGGGAGCTTGTGGATTTCACCGATGGCCTTGAGCTGAACTTCGTTCTGATGCAACCGATCCTTCTCGTCCCTCAACGCTTTAAGCAGCAATCGCATCAGGAGCGATACTTCATCTTCCGGACGTTTCCAATTCTCCGTCGAGAATGCGTACAGGGTCAGGTACTTGATTCCAAGCTGCCCGCACGCCTCCACGATATCGCGAACAGAATTCACCCCCTCGTGGTGCCCCGCGATCCGGGGTAATCCCCGGCGTTGAGCCCATCGGCCGTTCCCATCCATGATGATGGCGATGTGTTGAGGGACTTCTCCCGACTCGAGCAACCGGTCTTGAAGCTTCTTATCGTGCCCCGTAGCCTTTTCGAGAGCCAAATTCGTTCCTGATTGTCGGCATTTCTTCGTAAAGTGATGAGGAATTTAAAGCTTTTTGGATAGAAAGTCAAAGAAAAGTTTGCCCCAGCGATGACAGGAAGTTTGGCACGCTGTTTAAAGCGTAACAATAAACCGGGGGTTCCATCGTCTACCTTGACAGCACTTTCAATTTTGGTTATATTCCCCGCGGAAACTTTGCCATCCTGTTAGACGTTAGAGGGGAGGCGAAGTTCATTTCTCTCACTATCAGGGTACGAGACATTCGATGGAAGGCAACTTTTCAAACAGAGTTCAGGATGTGATACGATTGAGCCGCGAAGAAGCCCTTCGTTTGGGTCACGATTACATCGGAACCGAGCATTTACTCCTGGGAATTATTCGCGAGGGAGAAGGGATTGCCGTCAAGATCCTTCGAAATCTCGGCGTAGACCTCTACAAGCTGAAGAAAGCGATTGAGGATACGGTACGCACCTCGGGCGGGACTCTGACCATCGGGAACATTCCGCTGACAAAACAGGCTGAAAAGGTTCTCAAAATCACCTATCTCGAAGCCAAGCTCTACAAGTCGGATGTCATCGGGACGGAGCACCTTCTCCTTTCCCTTCTTCGGGATGACGACAATATCGCAGCCCAAATTCTGCATCAGTTCAATGTCCATTATGACGTCGTCCGGAATGAGCTGGATAATATTATTTCCGGGAAGCCCTCCACTCCACCGGCAGCCCATGTATCGGAGAAAAAGCAGGAAAAATCCAAGACCCCCGTTCTGGATAATTTCGGCAGGGATCTTACCAAACTTGCGATGGAAGACAAGCTTGATCCGATTGTCGGCCGGGAGAAGGAAATCGAGCGGGTTGCACAGGTGCTGAGCCGCCGGAAGAAAAACAACCCCGTCCTTATCGGGGAACCGGGGGTGGGAAAATCGGCCATCGCGGAAGGGCTTGCCCTGCGGATCACGCAAAAGAAAGTGTCACGCGTTCTGCATGACAAGCGGGTCGTAACTCTCGACCTGGCTGCCCTTGTCGCTGGGACGAAATACCGGGGCCAATTCGAAGAGAGAATGAAGGCCGTGATGAACGAGCTGGAGAAGGCAAAGGATGTCATCCTGTTTATCGACGAACTTCACACCATCGTTGGCGCCGGCGGAGCGAGCGGCTCCCTCGATGCTTCAAACATGTTCAAACCGGCGCTGGCCCGCGGCGAGCTTCAATGCATCGGAGCGACAACGTTGGACGAGTACCGGCAATACATTGAAAAAGACGGTGCCTTGGACCGCCGGTTCCAAAAAATCATGGTCGACCCCACGACGGTCGATGAGACAATCCAGATCCTTCAAAACATCAAACACAAGTATGAAGAGCATCATGGGGTCCGGTATTCTGATGACGCCATGAATGCGGCGGTGCGGTTGAGCGACCGGTATATTACCGACCGGTACCTCCCGGACAAGGCCATCGATGTCATGGACGAGGCCGGTTCGAGAGTCCACCTGGCGAACATCATCGTCCCGAAGGAAATCCTCACCTTGGAAGAGGAAATCGAGAAGATCAAGCAGGCAAAGAACCAGGTCGTGAAGAACCAGAACTTCGAAGAGGCGGCCCGTCTGCGTGATCTCGAGAAGAAACTGCTCAGCGATCTGGATATCGCAAAGCGCGAATGGGAGTTGAAGGCCCAGGATACGGTCTACGAGGTTTCCGAAGAGAATTGTGCTGAAGTGGTGGCCATGATGACCGGGATACCAGTGATGAAGGTCGCACAGAGCGAATCGGAAAAACTGCTGAAGATGGAGGAAGCGCTGAGGAGTGTCATTGTCGGACAGGATGAACCGATTTCCAAACTGACACGGGCCATCCGGCGAACGCGCGCTGGCCTGAAGGACCCAAGGCGCCCCATCGGCTCGTTCATCTTCCTGGGACCGACCGGTGTGGGGAAGACCGAGATGGCCAAGGCCCTCGCCCGGTACCTCTTCGATTCCGAGGACTCCCTGATCCGTATCGATATGAGCGAGTATATGGAGAAGTTCTCCGTATCGCGGCTTGTCGGCGCGCCCCCGGGATACGTGGGGTACGAAGAAGGCGGGCAGTTAACGGAGAAAGTCCGTCGCAAACCGTATTCCGTGGTGCTGCTCGACGAAATCGAGAAGGCGCACCCGGATGTGTTTAACATCCTCCTTCAGGTCCTGGATGACGGGATCCTGACCGACAGTCTCGGACGGCGGGTTGATTTCAAAAACACCATCCTCATCATGACCTCGAACATCGGGTCGCGCGATATCAAGGCGACCGGAGGGTTTGGATTCGGTACGCAAACATCGGGTGACAAGTACTCCGCGATGAAGGGGCACATCGAAGACGCGCTGAAGCGTGTGTTCAGCCCGGAGTTCCTCAACCGCGTTGATGACACAATCGTGTTTCACAACCTCGAGCGGGAGGACATCCTCAGTATCATCGATATCTCGTCCAAGGATCTCATCAAGCGGATGGAGTCCATGGGCATCACCATCGAGTTCGCCAAGAGTGCGAAGGAGTTCCTGGCGGATAAGGGGTATGATCCTGCGTTCGGCGCACGGCCCTTGCGTCGAGCCATCCAAAAATACGTCGAAGATCCCCTTGCGGAGGAGATCCTCAAGGGAACCTTTGCCAACGGAAGCAAGGTCAAGGTCCGGTTCAGCAAAAAGACCGAGGAGTTGAAGTTTGTCGATTCCAACAAGGATCGTGGAGATGAAGTGAAGGAACAGGATGAGGAGGTTGCCGACGCGACCTGATCGGAACGAAGTCCCGCAATCAGAACGCTGACAAAAACCCCCGGCCTTGGCCGGGGGTTTTTTTGTTTTTTCCGGCGGGACGTTCGGCAGCATTTCCCATTGAAACTCAGTGAGGGAAAAAACGACACTTCAGTTTGATTGAAGATAGAGCCCGGCACCGGGTCCGACGCACAGCTCGAGGAGTATCCAGACCACCAGAAAAAGGCTCCAGCTTACGAGGAAGAAGGTCGTATACGGCAACATCAGCGCTATGATCGTGCCGATCCTGGAATCATTTTTATACTTCTGGGAGAACGCAACAATAAAATCTAGGACACGGCATATCTACGGGTTCTTTGCCGGCGGTTGTTCTGCCATGGTCTCCTCAAGAATGGCTCAAAAAAACGTCGCGTCGCAAAATAGCCAAGATTCATTCTAAAAGTCGAGGCATATCGGCGAGTGAAGGCGCTTCTTCGAATCTTGCTCCACAGTTTCGATTCGGGTATATTGGACTTTTTATAAGGCTTCCACCCCATGGCTTCCAGAAAACATGAATATTTCATGCTGTACAAACCGTACGGTGTGCTCTCCCAATTTACCGACCGGGGAGGAAGGCAAACCCTGAACAACTATGGCCCTTTCCCGCCAACTGTCTACCCCGTCGGCAGATTGGACGCCGACAGTGAGGGTCTCCTGTTTCTGACCAACGACACGATGCTGAAAGAGTATCTCTTGGAACCGCGGTTTGAACATCCAAGAACGTATTGGGTTCAGGTTGAGGGGGTCCCGGAGGAATCCGCCCTGCGGCAACTTGAGGAGGGAGTCCTCGTGGAAGGACACAAAACAAAACCGGCCGATGTCCGGTTGATGAAGGAGGAGCCTCCACTTCCTCCGCGCCCCGTACCGATCCGATTCAGAAAACATGTACCAACATCCTGGATCGAGCTGACGTTACGGGAAGGAAGGAATAGGCAGGTAAGGAAGATGACAGCCGCCATCGGCCATCCGACACTCCGCTTAGTCCGCGTGCAAATGGGAAACCTTTCCCTGGGAAGCATGCTGCCGGGCGAATCACGGCCTCTGGATGAGGCCGAACGAGAGGAGTTGAAGAAACAGATACAGATGAAGTATCATAAAAAACCCCGACGCGCACCGTAGGCGTCGGGGTCAGGGAGGTTGTTCTTCAACCCGCACAAGGTAGGACTTTAAGCGGGTCACTTCTCAGAACACAGCCGCAGGGAAGTTTGTTCCCCGTTTCCGGCAGGCTCCGGGCAGCCGCAATGTAACTCCTTGCATCACACGAGGATATCGAATATTATTCCGTGATCACTGCCCCATCACCATCGATCCTGACCACCGTCTTCGGCTCCGTGATCGATGACGCGTCAAATTCCTTTTTTTGTTCCTCCGCCTCGTGCTTCGCCCGAGCAATCAGTTCTTTGACGGAATACTCCTTCGCGAAGACCTTCCCCTCCGCCTTGACCCATTTTCCCTTGGCTTCCCTGGGAAACACAATGACGTCATCTTCGACCTTGATCTGAATGACGTCAGCTTCATTCTCCCCCGCGATCTTGATCCAGCACCCCTTCTTCTCACACACGTCCACGATGGTCCCTTCAACCAGGACCGATGTTCCGTGGTACTTTTCGGGGTTGGCAAGAATTTCAGAAACGCTTGTGGGGTTTTTCAGGGTGAGGTCTTTGCCATATTTTTCCCCGCCTTCGGCCAGGGCAAGGCTGACGGCAAGAATGAGGGTTATGATGACGACAGTTTTCATGGATGGGTCTCCGGGTTAGGGTTATGAACAATGGAAAAATGATGGAACGAAGATATGCGTTTTTCGGCTGCTGTTCAAGCACAACATTCACCGTCACTCTTAACAATAGGAACCGTTTTGTGTGGAAGATGAAGGAATTTTTTTGTTTCTTAGCCCTCACAACAACCGATTCCTGCACGATCCCGCTCAAGGAGCTGATGATGCCCGATACCCTCACGATACTGGATAACCGGACCGGAAAGAAGTACGAAGTTCCGATTGACCATGACACCATTCGCGCCACGGATCTCCGCCAGATCAAAGTCAAGGACGACGACTTCGGCATGATGACGTATGACCCGGCCTTTATGAACACCGCGGCCGTGAAAAGCCGGATCACGTATATCGATGGTGATAAGGGGATCCTGCGGTACCGTGGGTACCCGATCGAACAGCTCGCGGAAAACTCGACGTCATTCCTGGAAGTCGCTTACCTGCTCCTCCACGGGGAGTTGCCCAACACGACGGAGGTCGATGCGTGGCGAAGCAACATTAAACACCACACGTTCATCCATGAAAGCATCAAGAAGCTGATGGAGGGATTCCGGTACGATGCCCACCCGATGGGAATGTTCATCAGCACGATCTCCGCCCTTTCCACCTTTTACCCCGAGGCGAAAGACATTCTCGACCCGGAAGTACGGAAAAAGCAAATCTATCGCCTTATCGGCAAAGTGCCGACGATTGCCGCCTTTGCTTACCGGCACTCCAAGGGGATGCCGTACGTGTACCCGGACAACAACCTGACCTATGCCGGCAACTTCCTGAGCATGATGTATAAGATCGGCGAACCGCGGTTCGCCGTCAACCCCGTGCTGGAACATGCCTTGACCGTACTCTTTATCCTCCACGCAGACCATGAGCAGAACTGCAGCACGAACACGATGCGCAGCATCGGCAGTTCCCACATCGATCCCTTCTCTGCTTGTGCAGGAGCTGCTGCGGCGCTCTGGGGGCCGTTACACGGCGGCGCCAACGAGGCCGTCCTCAAAATGTTGGACGAGATCGGGTCCAAGGATAAAGTACCGGAGATCATCAAAGGGGTGAAGGAGGGAAAGCGAAAGCTGATGGGATTCGGCCACCGCATCTATAAGAATTACGACCCGCGGGCAAAAGTCATCAAGAAACTTGCCTACGAAGTGTTCGAAGTCACCGGAAAAAACCCGAAGCTTGATCTCGCCCTGGAACTGGAGAGAATTGCTTTGGAAGATGAATACTTCGTGAAGCGTAAGCTGTATCCCAACGTTGACTTCTATTCTGGATTGATCTATGAGGCCATGGGGTTCCCGATGGACTTCTTCCCCGTACTCTTCGCCATTCCGCGAACCGCCGGATGGCTTGCCCACTGGCAGGAACACCTGGACGACCCGGATCAGAAAATTGCCCGACCGCGTCAGATTTTCCTCGGTCCGGGAGAGCGAAACTGGGTGCCGCTCGATAAACGGAAATAGCTCGGCGTTCTGGAAGGAAGAAGCATGTTGTTTCACCACCGATGACACACGGATAGGGTGATCCTTCGGTGTGTATCGGTGTGCCATCCGTGGTCAAATAACTGGGGAGTTACTTTTTTCAAGCATTCGGTTCTCAATCTCGATGGCAAAGCGACACGAGAGCCTGATCCCGCTTGCGCGTGATCATTATGAAGGATTGTTGCTCGCCGTCAGGCTTCAGCAAGGCAAGAACGCCCTGGAACGGCTCTGGTCCCATGATCCCGCTTGGCAGGCGAACTATGTGGCCGAGTTCTATGCCAAGCACTTGCGCCCCCACTTCGAAGCGGAAGAACAGGCCCTCTTCCCTCTTGCCAAGGAACATATCAAGGCATCGGTTGCTCTTGTCGATGAGTTAGTCGCCCAACACCGCGCCATGGAACAACGGATCCTCCTGTTCAAAATTCCCTCCACCATACCGCTGGAGCAGCAGCTTGCAGAGTTCGGCGCACTTCTGGAGGACCACATCCGCAAGGAAGACCGCGTTCTTTTTCCGATGTTCGAAGAACATGCATCCGCCGAACTTCTCCAGGAAGCATTGACGAAAATTCACAGCTTCTATCCGCACTGACCAGCCGGCGAGTCATCACTCCATACCTTCAAGAGCGGGGCTCCGATGAAAATCAAACTCAACGGTATCGATATCAATTACACGGAACGAGGGTTGCCCCAGGGGTTGCCTGTTGTCTTCCTCCACGGGTTCCCCTTTAACCATACGATGTGGGAGCCGCAGATGAAGGCGCTCCCGAACAACATCCGGGCGATCACGTTCGATATCCGCGGACACGGAGAGAGCGATGTGGCGGAGGGACAATATACGATCGAATTGTTTGTCGATGACCTCATCGCATTGCTCGATCACCTTGTCATCGAGAAGGCAGTGGTGTGCGGGCTTTCGATGGGAGGATACATCGCTTTGAGGGGCGTTGAACGGCATCCTGAGCGATTCCGGGCCCTCGTCCTGTGCGACACACGGAGCGAGGCGGATCCTGACGCAGGAAAAATCAAGCGTTCAGCGACAATCCGCGCGATCCGGAACTATGGTGTTGCCCCCTTTGCCGAAACCTTCCTCAGGGCCGTTTTTGCAGAGAGAAGCTTCGAGACCCACCCCCTGGCAGTCGGGGCGATCAAGGCAGCAATCACCGCCAATTCCCCCGTCGGGATCTGTGGAACAGCCATTGCCCTTGCTGCCAGAACCGATACCACGCACTCACTCCGGGAGATCACCATTCCCACCCTCGTCCTCGTCGGGGAGCATGACGCCCTCACGCCCCCCTCTGCCTCCCGGGCCATCCACGAGGCAATCACCGGATCGGAGTTTCACATCATCCCCCATGCAGCCCACATGAGCAATCTTGAAAACAGCCCCGAGTTCAATAAACATCTCCTCGCGTTCCTGAACAGGATCAGGGATCATTCTTGACGGACCTCCAGCGGCTGCAGAACGAAGTCATCCGGTGCACCAAATGCCCGCGGCTTGTCCGGTGGCGGACGAGGGTTGCACGCGAAAAGGTCAGGCGGTTCGAGGAGTGGGACTATTGGGGAAAGCCGGTCCCCGGATTCGGCGATCCCGCCGCAAGACTTGTTCTCGTCGGACTGGCTCCTGCTGCCCATGGGGCTAACCGGACCGGGCGTATGTTCACCGGCGACCGGAGCGGGGACTGGCTGTACCGCGCGTTGTATAAGGCCGGGTTTGCCAGCCAACCGGATTCTCTCTCAAACGAGGACGGGCTACAACTCAGAGACTGCTACATTACCGCCACCTGCCGGTGTGCACCACCACTGAACAAACTCCTCCCGGCTGAAGTGCAGAATTGTCGCCCCTTCCTTCTCCGGGAATTTCAACTCCTGAAAAACATGACCGTCGTCGTCGGGCTGGGCAGGATCGGGTTCGAAGCGGTTCTGCGATCCTTTCGGGAATTGGGATGGACTTCCCACAGGAAAGAGGAGTTTTCACACGGAGCGGAATATCAACTCACGAAGACGGTCACTCTTTTGGGTTCTTTCCACCCCAGCCAGCAAAATACCTTCACCGGGAAACTCACGGAACCGATGTTTGACAGCGTGTTCCGACGGGTTCAGACGATTCTAAAGCAGCATGCTTGATCGGGCTCAGGCCATGGGCCCGTGACTCCCGCCGTTACAACAACGGAAGCATTCATTGCGGTTTATGCCATCTTCCTCTATATTTTTGACAGTTCGAATCTCGTTTGCCTGATCGGAGAGACCATTCTATGCCCGACAACCATCCTTCGCTGGGGTACATCCAAAAATCTGAAACAGAACCCTTCCGCCGCCTGCGCCGATTGCGTATGAAGGAAGCATTCCGGTCGATGGTCCGCGAAACAGAACTTTCGCGCGGCGATCTGATCTATCCTCTCTTCGTCATCCCGGGCACGAAGACCCGGAAGGAAATCTCCTCGATGCCCGGGGTATTCCAATTGTCAATCGATGAGATAGTCAAGGAATGCGCAGAGGTGAAAGATCTCGGAATTCCCGCCGTCATACTGTTCGGCATCCCGGAGCATAAGGACGAGACCGGCAGCGAAGCGTACAATGAAGCAGGGATTGTGCAACGCGCCATCCGTTCGATCAAGAAGGAGATTCCCGAGCTTGTCGTGATCACAGACGTGTGCTTGTGTGAATACACCTCGCACGGCCATTGCGGCATCGTTCGCGGGAACGAGATCCTGAACGATGAGTCGATCGAACTCCTTGCCCGTGAAGCCCTCACCCACGCGCAGGCGGGAGCGGATATCGTTGCACCCTCTGACATGTTCGACGGTCGTGTTCAGGTAATCCGGCGTATTCTTGATGAAAACAATTTCCACCATACCCCGATCATGTCCTACGCCGCGAAGTACGCTTCCGGGTTCTACGGGCCGTTCCGGGAGGCGGCTGAAAGCACGCCGCAGTTCGGCGACCGGCGTTCGCACCAGATGGATCCCGCCAACTCCAATGAAGCGCTCCGGGAAGTGGAACAGGATATTCTCGAAGGCGCCGACATCGTCATGGTCAAACCGGCCCTTTCGTATCTCGATATCATCCGCCGGGTCAAGGATCGGTTCGCCATGCCCACGGCGGCCTACAATGTCAGCGGCGAGTACTCGATGATCAAAGCAGCAGGACGCAACGGATGGATTGACGAAGGTCGTGTGATGATGGAGGTACTGACCAGCATCAAACGTGCCGGAGCCGACCTGATTCTCACCTATTTTGCAAAAGAGGCTGCAAAGGTACTGCAGGAAGAAAGGAAGTTGAGAAAATAGGAAAATGGGAAAATGAGAAAAACAGGAGAGGTATTTGAACTTTTTTGTTTTCTGAAATTGCACCGGAAAGAGTTTACAAAGTCGACCCGAATTCCCGCTATTGTGACTCCATTCGACTGACCGCGTTTGAAGACTCAGTGAGAACATAAAGAAGTCATAAGGATGCTCAATGCAATTGAGAATAACGCGGATAAAATTTGCTGCTGAGCAACTGACCACAACCTGCCTATCTTCCAAGCTTCCTATTTTCGAAGCTTCCATGTTCACAGGCCCTTTTCTGAACGCTCCACTTCTTATTTCCGCTCTCAGAAATCCCGCACCAACAATAGACCTCCGGAGATGAAGAACGTCCTTATCACAGGCGGTACCGGCTTTCTCGGCTCCAGCCTGGCAAAAGCCCTTTGTGAACAGGGATGTTCTGTACGAATCCTTCGACGGCCCCACTCCGACCTGAGGGCGCTGGGGCACGCCGACGTGGAACACATGGTGGGTGACGTTTGCAACCGCAGTTCTCTTCGAAGGGCAATGCAGGGATGCGACACGGTCTTCCATACGGCCGCGGTCATCTCCTACTGGCGACCCGAACGGGAAATGATGTATGAGGTCAACATTCACGGGACGCGGAATGTCGTCGAGTCCTGCCTGGAACTGGGAGTGGAGAAGCTCATCCATACGAGCTCCATTGCAGCCATAGGATACCCGGAGGGGGCCGGGCCGGCCGATGAATCCAATGTTTTCAACTGGGGCCGGCACGACGTCGGTTACCGCATCTCCAAGCACCGGGCTGAGGTAGAGGTACAGCGGGGCGTGCAGGAAGGATTACAGGCCGTGATCCTCAACCCCGCGGTCATCATCGGTCCCGGGGACATCCACTTCCACGGAGGACAGATCATCCGTGATGTACGGTTGAGGCGTATTTTTTATTATTTGGAGGGAGGGATGAACGTCGTGTATATCGACGATGTCGTTCGAGGACACCTCGCCGCGGCAAAACAGGGGCGCGTCGGCGAACGGTACATACTGTGTGGAGAGAACCTTAGCCACCGGGAGCTCTTCAGCATCACGGCAACGGAGGTGGGGGGGATACAACCGCTGTTTAAGCTCCCCGTTCCTCTGGTTGGATGGATCGGGTCTGCTGCCGAGATGGCCGGGAATGCCTTCGACAGAAAACCATGGGTCACCAAAGAGCTCCTGGCGGGAGCCGGATTGAACAATTACTTCACCTGCGACAAGGCACGCAGGGAACTGGGATACACCGTCACTCGCTTCAGGGAGGCGGTCAGGCTTACCTTCGCATGGTACTGTAACCAGGGATTCCTCACGTCCGCACGCGCGATCAATTAAAAAACCATGAAACCACTCAACACCAAACGATCCGAGACGCTCTTCACCAGAGCACAGAAACACATTCCCGGAGGGGTCAACTCACCGGTCAGGGCGTTCCACGCGGTGGGGCGCTCCCCCCTGTTCATCCGAAAGGCCAAAGGGGCGACCATCTGGGATGAAGACGGGAATGCATTCATCGATTACGTCGGATCATGGGGTCCCATGATTCTCGGACACGCCCACCCGTCGATACTCGGTGCCATCGGCAAGGTGATGAAGCATGGGACAAGTTTTGGAGCGCCGACGGATCTGGAGGTCCGCGTGGCGGAGCTCATCAAGACCTGCATTCCTTCCATCGAAATGGTCCGGATGGTAAATTCCGGCACCGAAGCCACGATGAGCGCGATCAGGCTCGCGCGTGCCTACACCAGCCGTGATAAGATCATCAAGTTTGAAGGATGCTACCATGGCCACGGCGATTCGTTCCTGATCAAGGCAGGCTCCGGAGCCATGACGCTCGGAGTGCCGGATAGTCCGGGCGTCCCTTCTTCCGTTGCAGCCTCCACCCTCACAGCCCGCTATAACGACCTGGAATCAGTCCGGGAGCTTACGCTTGCTTCGGCGGGACACGTGGCAGCGATCATCGTGGAGCCGGTCGTTGGCAACATGGGGTGCGTCCCGCCGGCGGAGGGCTTCCTCCAGGGCCTCCGGCAAATCTGTGACGAACAAAAAATCGTTCTCATCTTCGATGAGGTTATGACCGGATTCCGGGTTGCCCTGGGAGGCGCCCAGGAACTCTATCGAGTGAAGCCTGATCTTACCACGCTGGGAAAAATTATCGGGGGCGGCCTGCCGGTTGGCGCGTACGGTGGGAAGAGGGAGATTATGCAGCTTGTCGCGCCGGCCGGGCCGATGTACCAGGCAGGCACGTTATCGGGAAATCCACTGGCGATGGCGGCGGGATATGCGATGCTCTCGACCCTTTCGAAAAGCAGGTCGTTCTACGTGAAGCTCGAAAAGAAATCGATGCAGCTGGAGGAGGGAATCCGCGGGAACCTCAGGACCATAGGTCTGGAATTGACTCTCAATAGAGTCGGCTCCATGTTTACACTCTTCTTTACCGATCATGCCGTCACGGACTATACTTCAGCCGCAAAGGCTGAACGGCCAAGGTTTGCCGATTATTTTCGCGGGATGCTCGCTCGCGGCATTTATCTCCCCCCCTCCCAATTTGAGGCGGCATTCCTCAGCGCTGCCCATTCTGACCGGGACATCGAGAAGACGATCGCGGCGAATCTGATTACTCTGCGCCAGGTCTACAAACCGCAAGTGATGTGAGAGTCCCGTTAGGGACGACCTCCTTGTAGAAAGGGGGTACGAAATTAATCAAGCTCCAGCGGCTCAACTGAGCGACTCGACTCAGCGACTCGACTGAGCTCGTCGAAGTCTCGTCGAAGTCGGAGCGACCTATTGAGGACGGGTCTGGGATGCAACCATTTGCACTGGGGATCGATGAACACAGATATGGAAACATGTCACTCCTGAGGGAGCTTGAACCCTTTTCTGTTAAACAATCTATAGATGGCTCGCACCTACGGTGCGTTCTTTAAATAAAAAGGCCCCGGTGTTGTTCACCGGAGCCTCTCCTGCTTCACAATCGAAACCGATTACGGGACCACTGATCCAGGAACGCCGAAGCTTCGGACCCCGATTCCCGGGGCGTTCACGGTAATGGTCAACGTTACTGCCATTCCGATTATTCCACCGCCGTTGGAAACATCCGACACCCTCACCTGGTAATTTGTGACCCCAGAACCAGGGAACCTCACAAACCCTGCATTCGGGACGGTGTAGGTCGGGAACTGCTCCGAAAAATCACCTCCCACCACAAACTTGATTCCTGCAACCGTGTTATCATAGGAAACACTTGCATTCACGGTCGTGCCTGTCGGAAGGGGATTATTATTCCTGTCGCGGATGTCAAATAGTATCAACGCTGATGCCCCGCTTTGCGGTATTGTGAAGGTCGCGGGCAACCCCGTAAGACTCAAGGGCCCTCCGCACACCAACACCAACACGCTATCGGTAATCCACTTTCCACCCCGTCCCTGCGTTTGAGCATACACCCAATGATATCCGGGCCCGAAGGCGGTATCATAAAAGGGGAGCGTCAACGGGCGAGGGTTCACAGTATATAATTCAGATACTGCAAATCCCCGCGAATTCGTGTACGAGGCTCCATTGCCACTTCCCGTTTGTATGATACCGGCTTGCGTATGCCAGTACACTGCGGTGTTCACCGGGACCGGGTTGCTAAACGTATCACCAACCACAACAGTGAACCCCGTTGTGTTGTTGAAGTCAAGCCCGGCAAAGGCAAAATTCGACGCAAGAAGTGTGAAATGGTTCTGATCCGGGAAACCGGCATGGACCGTTATCCTGGTCGGTTGAGAAAGAATAACCGTTCCATTAGGGAGTTGAACTCTTGCCACAAGCTGCACAACACCAGCCTGTGTGCCGCTGGTGACATTTGCAGTGAACCTCCCGCGGTTGTCAGAGACCCCCGTGCTCGGGATGACTCGGGGGGCCGTGCCTCCCTGTACGAAGGAATTCGGGAAAAACGACACATTAAATGTGGCGCTGACCCTCTTGGAGGTATCAATCGGAGTACCAAGCGAGTCCCGGACTTCGTAGGTGATAACGGAGTTCTCAACCGCCCCCACCCCGGCAATGAAGATATCAGTGGCCGTGGGGCTACCGATAATGGCGATCTGGGCCGGTTCCCTGGCAGAGGGAGGAACGGTGATGACCGATGCTCCGGGCTTGACCGTGCCGAGGATGGATGCCTTTGCGTTCCCATTCTGGCTTGTTACTTCAATTGTGATGGTCACAGGGCCCGACGCCCCTCCCGCCGCTTTATCCCGCACGGTGACAAAGAATGTAGTCCAGGCCGGGTTGTCGGTATCACCCAACGTCACGGAGTTGTCCCCGACAACCTCCAAATCGGAGGCGCCTGGTCCATTTGTCGTCACGTTAATCGTCGTCCCGGCAGTCAACGGGTTCCCATTGGGATCCTGCACTTTGTAGGCAAAGGAATACTCGCTGCTGTCCGATATCTCGAATGTCGTCGTTGGAGCAATGATCCGGGTGGGTCCGGAGAAGACTATCGGGATCGTCCTCGAAATGCTGGCACCACTATCACCGACGGTACGCGCGGTCACGACGGCAATTCCATTGGTCGGACGCGGGTTCCCGGAGATCAGCTCCACGCTCGCAATTCCATCAACACTGGTGGCGGCCGAGGCCTGGATGATTCCGCCGGTTGTCGTAAAGTATACTGCGGTTCCCTCCTGAACGGGGTTCCCCTGGTTGTCACCGACCACGACGTTGATCCTGGCCCTGAGGTTATCAAAGACCCCGCCGGCGATGTTGGCAACTTCGCGGCTGATGGAGAACCGGCTATCCACCGGCAATCCACCGGATATGGTAAGTCTGACGGGGCTGGACTTGATGAGTTTGCCTGCCGCAATGGTGGCAGAAGCATACACCTGGAGCACGCCGGCCTTCGTTCCGCTTGTCACACGCGTTGACACGAGTCCGGTCAGAGCGTCGCTTTCGCCTTCCACCGGGAAGATATATTCCCCGCCACCGGGCCCGCCCAGGATGGTGAATTGCACCTTCAATTTATTGGCGCCTCCGACGGGGATTCCCAGCGAGTCACGAACTTCGAAAGTCAACACAGACGTTTCATTATTCCCTGCTCCGCGAATACCGATGTTCTCTGCGGAGGTTCCCACCAACACGATGTTGGCAGGTTTCCCTGAGGAGAGTCCACCGACCGGACTTGTGCTGTCGGCCTTCACCTTGAGGACAATCGTAGTGTCGCGACCGGGGGACAGTGACACGCTTACCGTGTCATTTTTGAACCCGCCGGCGCTCCCGACGATTTTGGTCGCGTACGCCGACGTAAGCCGGTAGTCGAGCCGAAATGATCCATCGGCGTTGGACGTGTCGCGCACCTGTCCCGCCAGATCGAACACCAGCGCGTTGGCAACCGGACTCAGATTGTCGCTTCGGAGAACAGAGCCGTTCACCTTCGTTTCAAGCCCCTGCTCATCTCCTTCAATCGGCTCGGTCGGGTTCTGGCACGACGAGAATATCATGCCGGCGACCATTCCCCATAACACAACCTTCCGTAGATTCATAACACGCTCCCCGTTATCTGTTGACATTGGAGAATCCAATCTTGATCATCGGCTCGACTGAGCGACTCGACTGAACTCGTCGAAGTCTCGCCGAAGTTGTTATTGTTTATTGGTTCGGCGCCGGTCGATCTCCTGGCGCGCATCATCCAGACGACTCTTCATTTGATCTCCGGGTTGTCTCGTCATCGCCGCCCGCTCATCGATCGTTGGGACGAGCTCGGCCCGAATCATCACCACCAGTTCTTTTCGGGTGACGCTGGACGCATCGTAGCCGAAGACATACCGAAGACCGAAGAACCACCAGGGAAGGTCTTTCAAGAGGGGGATTCCTTCGCGGGTTGCGGATTCTTCGCTGATCACCAAACCACCGACATACGACTCCTCTCCATTCATTAACACCAACCGCGTCTTTGCATCGGTCTTATTGATAATGGTGCTGACGGTCCCGGGCTGCACGTTACTCCGCTCCACCTTGATATCCAGGTCGATCAGAGGTGTCGCTCCGTACATATAGACTCTCGGGGTCACTTCAAGAATGGTACCCGTGCTGTAGAATTTATCGATCACGTTCCCCGAAAAATCCCTTTCCTTCACCGAAAAGTCGGCACCGATCTGCACCCTTCCCTGCACGCCGGACCGGACGGTCACCTGGGGGCGCGCGATAATTTCGCCGAGTTGTTCCGATTCAAAAATCCGAAGCGCGGCATCCACATCGACAGCGAGCTTATTGGAAGTGGGGTTGACCTCGACCGCGAAGATATTCGTCGCCACCCGATCCGCACCGGTGAATTCGATCCCGAGATTCAGGTCGCGACCCCGGAAGATGTTGAAGCTGATGCCGCTTTCGTTCAACTTGCCTTTATCGATTTCCAGGAAGATCGCGGAGATCGTGATCTCGCGTGTTTTCGCGAGAATCGCTCCCGAGTCGACCCGCGCCGTCGTCGGGGCGCCGGGCGTTGTCGGACCTCCCGAGCCCACCCCGGTGACCTGGATATAATCGGCCACCTCGGTATACCACATCCCGTTCGTCCGCAGGATCAATTCGAACGCATCCCTCCAGTACATCGATTCGATATTCACGCTGATGGCGATCGTCAACGGCGAAGGATCGATGATGGGTTTCTTCAAAAATTTCTTCGACATGTCATTCAGGAGCTCAAGCGCCTGTTTGTAGGGCACGTCGGAGCGGAACGAGACGAGCTCATCCTGCCCCACGACATCTTTCCCGCGCGCAGCGCGTCGGATACGCTGCTCTTCAGGGGTCTGGGCCGGTGCCAGCCCGTACAGAAGAAGGCAGGTGAAGGCGATGGCAATCTGCAATCGTTTGGTCATACGTTCCTCTTATCGGTTCTTTTGGACTTTGTCAAACGCAATTTTCTTCACGAGCTTTCGAATGATCCCACCCTCATTCAGAGTGAATTCAACCTTGCTTTCAGCCGGGCTGATCCTGCTGACGTACCCGTTCCACACTTTGTCACCCAGGTGCAACACGTGGAGTTCCTCCCCATCCATGGCAAAGACCTTCCCCGGCAGGATGGCCTTGACTTCCACATTTTCCGGATTGATTTCGCCCTCCGGGGCCGCCTTCGGCACCACGGAAAGAACGAGAGGATTGAAAGGATCGGCCGGAGACGGAACGACCGGCAGTGACTTCGCTGCAAGTGACGTACTCAGTTCCGGGATCTTGGTGAAGTAGGCATGAAGTTCCATCGAGAACGCTATCCATTTTCGGGTATCCGTCCCTCCATCCAGAACCGCTTCCCTGTTGTCAAACGTGATATGATTGACCTTGTAGAGCCGATTCCCGTTCTCAAGGAAATAGATGAACTTGTACAGATTTTCAAACTCCCCCTCCCCGTCCAGCAATTCATACATATTGTAACCATAATCCCCGATCGTTTTTGACCCCTTGTATCTCATGTTGAAGCGGATGAATCCGTTTTGCTGGGTAAACCCCGCCTCGTCGATCCCGCGGCTCATATAGGCGTACGTCTGGGATGAAATATCGAAAGGGGGGATCTCCTTGCTTCGTGAGTCATACCGCCGGCGCGTATCGACAAGGAGGTTCGTCAGGTCTTCCACCTGGCGGACCGTGTTCGGAAAATCGACCAGTTCACGGTCGATCCTATCGATCTCGGTCTGAGCGGCAGAGAGTTGTTGGGGCTGGTAGTACATCCAGTAAAATCCGCCACCCCCCGCGATCAAAACGAAGAGGACGGCAAGCACGATGGTATTTCTCAGTTTAAACGACATAGCGTCTACTCGCCTTTAGCGTTTAATGGAAATCGGTGGATCGCTTTTGTCTATCTGTTCGACGATCAGATCAAAATCATAGATGATCTTGTCACGAATAACGGTAGTGCGGACTTCACGTAACAACGCTTTCTCGAAAAGGCTTGCCATGCGCGAGATGCGCGTCCGGTAAATTGACTTCCCGCTGATTTTCAGCGCGCCGGCCTGCTGCTGGTCGGGTTCGATCTTGTAGATCCACATCGAGTTCAGGTCCTCGACGCTGTTGGCCAGGTAATGAAGGATGCGGCTCCACCGGTCACTACCCGGAGCAATCGAGTCGTACACCGAAGCGGCCTTCGCGTAGCGGTTGATATCCTGCTGAAGAGCCGCCTGGCGCGCGCGCAGGAGTTCCAGATCGGAAAGCTCGGCCTGTTTTCTCGTCAGGATATCCTTCGCCCGCCGGATTTCTGTGTTCCTGGTTTCGATCGAGGTTGAGAAAAAGACAATGGACGCAACGACAAGCACGGCCATCAGCCAACCATGCCATGCCAGCTTGAAGGCTTTTTGACCTTCGGTGATGGAGAGGGGACAGAGGTTGACGTTGAGGAAGTTGGCATGCTTCGGGAGAAGGGCGCGCCATGCTGTCGCGATCGGGATGGCATACTCCGAGACCGCCTCACCGACAACCCCTTCGAACATGCTCAGGTCGAGTTCCGGCGCCTGCAGGTACTCCACCGTGGCACTCGAGAACTGGGGCGCGAGCGACTCGCGCAGGTTGACCTTGTGGCTTTCACCGCAGAGAATGATCCTGTCGATCCGCGTGAGGGCCACGTTGTCCTGCTCGAGGAGGATGCGGCTGTAGATCGTATTCTCGATGTTCGAGGAGCCGTACCCTTCGCTGATGATCGGTGCGAAGTGAAGGTAATTCTTCCCCTGCATAAAGATCAGCCGGCTGAAATCGTTCCCCACGTAGGCGATTACCGAAACCTCCTCATCCTGCACTTCGTAGGAGGAACGGACAACGTTCAGGAGAGCGACATCAGCGCTGTCGATGATCTCGATGTTCGGGATCCTGTTCCCGATGAACGGTTTCACCTCATTCAGAAGCTCCCACACATGAAGTCCATCCTCACGAATGATGGTCAGCATCCCTCCTGCGGCCGTGGGAACGAAATCGAGCGAATCGACCGAGGGGGGGGTAGAGCGCATGGCGGAAAGCTCCTGGGCAACGTGCTTCTTGAGCTTGCCACCTTTCAAACCAAAATTGCCCTCAAATTCCTGGTAGGTAACTGCCGGCTCGCTGAGAGCATAGGACAGCGTATATTTCGCGGACGGCAGGTCGGTGAGGAGACTCAGCAGAACGGAGGCATTATTTTGCTGCTCGGTCCCCATTTCCGGAGCGGGGGCAGCCTCTCCGAACGCGTCCCCGGCGGGCGTTTCCTCAAACCCTCCCCCTGCTTCCTGTGCGGCAGCCTCTTTTTCTTCGAATTTTTGAACAAGAGCGAGGGTCTTATAGTCACGAAGGGTAACTTTGCTGCCTTTAACCGAGAGCTGGACAAACTTCAGCTCAAGGCCGTCGACGAAGAGCCCAACGGCGGTTTTGCCTTGTCCGGGTTGATATGGCATCGCGAGCGAAGCCTTCAGTTGTGTGAGAGAGATGAGAGATTAGTGCTGCATCACCGGGACGGTGCAAGTACCCGGGAACGATCAGTTCTCCGTCGGAGAGACCTGCAACAATTGCTGCATACGGCGCTTATTATTGGCGTAATTGATCGCGTTTTCAAGAGAGATTTTTTTCTGAAGATACAGTCTCTTCAGATCCATCTCCATCGTCGTCATCCCCTGCTCACTCCCCTCCGAAATCATTTGGTAAATCTCACCCGTATTATTGTTCTTGATCGCAGCCCGCACCGAGGGGGTCCCGAGCATGATTTCCTTCGCCATAACGCGCTTCCCGTCAAGGCTTGGCACCAACTTCTGGGACATCACGCAACGGAGGGTGTCCGCAAGACGATTCCGCACCCGCTCCTGCTCCACCGGGGGAGTCTCACCGATGATCCTGTCGATGCTCTCAACGGCGGAAGCGGTGTGTAATGTCGAATAGACTTTGTGACCGGAGTCGGTGATCTCAAGCGCCGTCAGGATGGTCTCCGGGTCACGCAACTCGCCGATCATGATGATATCCGGGTCCTGGCGCAAAGCCTGGACCGCTCCTTCCTTGAAGGAGAGCACATCCCTTCCCACTTCGCGGTGACGTATGATGCACCGGTCCGACTTGTGAACATACTCAATCGGCGATGCGATGATCACCATGTGGGCATCGACCGAGTGATTGTTGGCGTCAATAATGGCGTCGAGCGTGGAGCTTTTCCCGGAGCCGGTGATTCCCGTGACGAGGCATAACCCTTCCTTCGTTCCGGCCAGACTCAGCACCCGGGTGACATTTTGATGAAGCTCGAGCAGTTTATAAGGACGAACCGTATTGTTGATAGCCCGCATATTCAGAGCGAGCTGGTCCAGGTCGAAATAGGCATCTGCACGGAAGCGACGGAATTCCCCGTTCTCCATGTATAACATGTGCGAGAAATCGAGATTCCTGTTTTCGTAGAGATACGAGCGTTGCCTGTCCCCGATGACACTCTGAATCAGAAAATTTGTTTCGTCCGCCTGGAACTGCCCCAATCCCTTGTCCGGCTTCTTGGAACCAAAGACGCGATACCATACAAACCCCTGGGAACCATATCCCCCCATGTCAATGTCGGATGCATTGATCGTGAACATCTTGGAAAGGAAGGAATTCAAGAGCGTGCGAAGCTTTTCTTTATCCTGATCATCCAATCGACCAACAACGTCACCAATCATCATTTGTCGCTCAAGTCCCACAACGGTCATGGGTAATTGAGCCGCCAGATTCTTCAGCAACTTCTTAGCTTCCACCATGATAGGGGTTTCTTGAGGTGCAACCGGGGGAGCCGCAGGAGCGGAGGGTTTTGGAGCTGCTGGACTCGGAGTCGGCGTCGCCATAACGAGAGTTTGAGCGTCTGTTTTAGGTTAACCTTATCTACAAAATCCTTTGGAAGTCCTTGTACAACGGGAAGAATAACGGTGTGATTATAAGAAACTCCTTACCAAAATGCAACTGCCTTAAAGAAAAAAATTAAAACGCTCCCACTTCCCCTTAGTACACGCAAATTAACGGCTTTTACACGAATTCGGGGTAGACCCGAGAGAGTTAGTGAAAAAAGACAGGAGACCGATTCCCGAAATGAGAACCAATACCTCACTATCTGTCTGGTGCGTATTGATTTGTTGGTTCTTTGGAGACTTTTCAATCTTTAACGAGTCTCCAATCGGAACATATGAGACATCCTCTTTGTCTGGATCGTCAAAGGAAACTCCATATTGATCGATAAAAAACTGGCAGAGGTTTTGCTACACTATAACTGTCAGGAGACTCTGTTGAAAACTCTGAACATGCGACAGCGGGAAGACATCCCTCAAAACAGGCAGGTTCGAGGCATGCCTTTGGCAAGTTCGTTCCGATTCAACAAATGAAGGTAGAACATCCGGTCTTATGAGACTGTGATAGAGCGCAATCGGTTTTGGTGTTGCACGTCAAGGTCTGCTTGACATTCAGAGTCGTTTTCGGTAGACTTGTGTCAACATTGGTTGAAGTCCGCACTGACCATTCATTGTAAACCTTACAAACAAGTAGAGCGAGAAACATATGAATAGCGGCCAGATGATGCTTGTGGTGGGCGCTTTTACGATGTTATCCATACTCGCATTGTCCTTTAACCGGACCATGTTTAACTCCATGACGCTCGGCCTCGAGATGGAGGCAACATTGAACGCTATCTCCATCGCCTCAAGCATGATGGACGAAATCATGTCGAAGGATTTTGATGAAGAAGTAACCGACGGGCGAAGAGCATATGAGTTCGCTGACGTTACACTCCCAGCTAATCTAGGACCCGATACCGGGGAGACCATTGTCGGAGTTGACAGTACGTACACCTTGTTGGGTATCTCTTTCGATTTCGCGTCAAAATTGACTTATGACGATATTGACGATTACCACGAGTATGAGCGACAGGTGCGAGATCCCAGGCTCGGGATTTTCACCGTTGTCGATTCGATCACGTATTGTGATGAGACGACCCCCTCGACCATCCTTACAAGCCGCACATTCTTTAAGCAGGTTACCGTTGCCGTCAGTCATCCGAATCTTCCGAAGGCCAATATGGAGGATACAGAATCCCTCCCCCTGATCATCAGGGACCTTGCTATCTACAGAAGATTCTTTTAACCGGAGGCAGGAATGGCTTCAATGCTCGACATGGTCGGCTCGGCCATCATTTTCGGAATATTGATTCTCACGGTGGCGCGGGTTCAGGAGAACCTGAATTCCACCATGTACCAAAACACTTTCAACACGCAGACGCAACAGCTGGCGATCAACATTGCCCGCCAGATGGAGTATGACTTCACGAAGGTCGGTTACAGGGTGGGAACCACGAACCAGAAAATCTTTTATGCCGACTCTACCAAGATTGCCTTCAAGGGGAGCCTGACCTATAGCGGAACGGTCGATTCCATTATCTACGAACTCGGCGAGCTCGACACGACAAGCCAAAACCCCCGGGATTATCGCCTCCTCCGGACGACGAATTCCGGGACCATCTCCCAGCGCATCGGCGTCGTCGATTTTCGACTTTCTTATTTCGATACAACGAACACAGCGATGGCACTTCCAATCTCCACGGTGGCTGCATTTAATGCCATACGCTCAGTGAACGTTCGTGTCCGGTTCGAGAGTCTCGAACCGGTCCAGCAGGCCTTCCAGGATTCCGCGACCTACTTTGGGGTCAACTGGGAGAAACTGATCTACGCACGAAATCTCGGCGGTCTTAATCTTCGTTAATTCAAAGGAAACGGTATGGGACGGACGGCACTTTTTCTCGTGATGGGCGTTGGGGCAGCTATGGGCTACATAGGCTTTCAAATGTACGGGTCAAGCCAGCAAGCGATGGAGACCCAGTATGCCTATCTCAAATACGTCAACGCGCGGAACCTTGCCCGAACGGGCGTCCACGCTGCCTTGCGATATTACGACAGGGAAAATGTCGCCCCCACGGAAGGCGTTACGACGAGTTTTAACCAGGGAACATACAGAATCGATAGTCTCAGGGCCAGTGGCGACACGTTGAGGATGGTGACGACCGGGGCCTACGTGGAATCGACCTACACCATGCGGTTGACGCTCTTCCGGACAACCCGCCCCTTTCCGGTCGTGAACGGTGCCATGGCCATTCGGGCGACGCCCCTGGACTTCTCGAGCAACGGGAAAGCAACCATTGACGGACAAAACTACAGTGCGGATGGAACAACGCTTATTGGGAGCGGTAATAAAACGGGAATCGCAACCTGGGATGCAACCGATTCCGCCGAAGTGGCAAATGAATTGCCTGGCAAGCTGTTTGGAAATCCCCCCGTCAAAACGGACACAACGACTGCCAACCCGATCGAGTATATCGATGAATACATTGCCAACGCTGACTATACCTATGGGCCCGGAACATACGCCAGTGTCACATGGGGTTCGGCGAGCGATCCAAAGATCATCGTGTGCGACGCTGGAAACGATACGGCGAACTACCAGGTCAAGTTCAGCGGAAGCGTCGCAGGTTGGGGAATCCTTGCGGTGCGGGGGAACCTCGAGGTGACGGGAAATTTTGATTTCCATGGACTGGTTGTCATCTTCGGAACAAATAATGTGATCAACTTCACATCATCCGGAACGCCGCAGATTATCGGCGGACTGATTATCGCCGGCAATGCAGGAGTGTCAGTCACGTTGAATGGAGGTGGATCGGTCGGCGCAAAGGTCAAGTATAGCAGTGAAGCCTTAGAGCAAGCACGGAACATCGGCCGATTACGGTATTACACAATACTCGATTGGTACGAGTAGCAGAGTAAACGACCACCGCCAAAGGCGGTGGCATTTTTCTTCCCGCGAAACACGCCCGCCCGACTGAACGATCAGTCGTTCGGGCGGGCAAAACACACGAAATGGTTTTCCACGTGATTCGTGCCTGCCCCGGCGTATTTTCAGCCGGGGTGTTTCGCGGAAAATTTTCATCTAAGGTCTTGACCCTGTAGCTTGATAGAGTCTGGACACCGGCAAAGCCAACCTTCCATAACCACTGCCCAAGGCGGTGGGTTTCTACGTCGAACTGAAACGTTTTTCTACCAACGACAAAGGCATCCTCGCGGATGCCTTTGTCGTTGAAACCCCCTTCTCCTGACTCTCCTATAGCCTATTCATCCTCGACCGTGGACGCTATCACTTCTTCGAGCGCCGTGAAGCCCTCCTTCATCCGTTCCATGCCGGAACGCCGGAGCGTCCACATGCCGTCCTTGGAAGCCTGGTCGCGAATGGCATTCTCATCCACCTTCTCGCCGGCATTCAGGATGATGTTCTTGATCGCCTTGGAGAAGAACAGTGCCTCGTGGATTGCCGCGCGCCCCTTCCAGCCGCCGTTGCACTTGTCGCATCCAACCGGCTTGTAGAACGTGTGGGCTTTGAGGTCTTCTTCCGTGAACCCGAACTTCAACAGGTCCGGTTTCTCATCGTCATCGATTGGAGCTTTACAAACTTTACACAGCGTCCGGATCAGGCGCTGGGCCACGATGATGTTAATGGCGTAAGCGATCAGGAAGGGCTCGATCCCCATTTTGTAGAGACGGGCAACGGCGCTGGGCGCGTCGTTTGTGTGCAGCGTGGAGAAGACAAGGTGACCCGTGTTGGCGAGCTTAATGGCGGTTTCCGCTGTCACCTTGTCGCGCATTTCACCGACGAGCACGATATCCGGATCGTGGCGCAGGATACCGCGGATGGCCTGCTCGAAACCCATTTTGGGGCTGATCTTGAGCTGCCGCGCTCCTTTGATAATGTACTCCACCGGCTCTTCGATCGTCAACACGTTCACGGTCGGATCGATCACCTGGTAGAGGGCCGCAATCAATGTTGTCGATTTACCGGAGCCCGTTGGCCCCGTCAGAATCACGATCCCCTGCGGCTTCTGGATGGCCTTGTAGAAGAAGGCGCGGGCCGGACCCTGCAAGCCGAGCTTCTCGAGATCGGTGATAACCTTTCGATCATCCAAGACGCGGATAACGACGCTTTCGAACTTGTTTTTGTATTCCGTCGTGACGATCGGCATGATCGAGACACGGAATCGCAACTGGTGTCCATCCACCGTCCGCTGGATGAACCCGTCCTGTGACGCCTCGCGTTCGAAGCGGTCGACGTTCTTCGTCCGGTCCTTCACCACCGCCAGCACGGCCTCCGGCAGGGTGTTCTCCTGGCAATGCCAGACCTCCAGGTTGCCGTCGACGCGGAACATGAAATTCGTTTTGTTCCCCTCCGCCGCGACGATATGGACGTCGCTGACGTCCCTGCGGACAGCCTCGACGAGGCATCCCTCAAACAAGTTGACCAAGGCACTCTTGTTAATCTCCGCTTCGAGTTCGTCCTCATTGACCCCCTCGTCGTCCTTCCCCCCTCCCTCATCGATGTTCACGGATCCATCCTGCAACATCTTGAGGAACTCGTTCTGGGCGGGGGCGACCTTCTCCAAGAGTGCCTGAAGGTCCTTCAGGCGAACATAGCAAATCTCGTATTTCTTGACATTAAAACTGCGGGCAACGACGGGGAGATTGCGGTCAGTCGGGTCGGCCGCAATGATAATGAGTTTGTCCGTCTGCCGCTCGTCATATTTGAACGGGAGCATTTTGGCCTGGATCATCATATCCCGCTGTTGATCCGGCAACGCATCGACCAGCTTCTTGATGAACGCGATTCTTGCATCATCGGTCTTCTCATCATTCAGGTAGATTTCCCGGAAGGCGTAGAGATTTGCCACCTCCCGGAACACCGCGTCGTGGTCAGCCCCGAATTCCGTAACAAGGATTTGACCAAGGTTCTTCCGGTTCTTCTTGTTCTCATCGGAATCCTTCATCTTCAAGGACTTTTCAAGAGTCTCGAAGTCGATGATCCCTTTTTTGAGCAGCGTATAACCGATTTTATCAGTTATATCTATTTCGGGCATAAATGTGCTCCTGTCAAAACGTGGAGAGAGGACGAAGGTCCCACGGACAATTGTCGATGAAAAAAATCAGTCAGGACAACCCCAACCATGAAAAGACATACTGGATCAGTGAGCCCGGGGCTTTCGGCCGTATGGTGGCGGTTTCGGAGGAAACCAACGTCAGGCCTGTCAGCACCAACATGATGATCATCGAAACGGCTAACTGAATGACTTCGATCGCGTTGGCCAGTTTGTAGGTCGTTTCCTTTTCGTAGTACTCCGCCAGTTGGAGCGCCGTGTGGCGGACCGTTCCTGTTTCTGCGCCGGAGTTGAGGCGCGAGATCGCCGTTGGCGTAAACACCCCCGTGGCCTCGAACGCTTCCGTCAGCCCTTTTCCTTTTTCCAGCATAAGAGGGATGGCAATGGTCTTGATCTGATGTTCCATGTACTTGTTCCCGCACGCCTCCGCCGACATCCGAATGACCTCGATATTTTCCCCCGAACCGCTGTACAGCGCGTAAAAAACGCGACAGAAAATCTCGATGGCAGTTTTATGCAGCAACGATCCGATCACCGGGATATTAATGAGGTACTTGTCCGCCAGGAACCGGCCCCGGTCGGTGGTCAAGAACCGTCCGATCAGGACCACGGGGACGATAATCGCAATGGAGAGAGGGATGAAATTCGCGGTGAGCCATCGGCTGAATCCCAATGTTGCCTTTGTCATGGGGGGCAATTCAATCTTGAACTTCTCGAACATCTCGGCTGTTGCAGGAAAAATGTAGCCGACATAAAAGAGGCAGGCAAGGAACAGGATGAACAGGGTCACCAACGGCATGATCAATGTGCTCTTCAGGTTCCGTTTAAACTGCGCATTCCTCTCAAGAAATTTCGCGGTACTATCATAGATCTCGGTCATGTTCCCGCTCTTGGACGCAAGACCCAGCATGTTTGCCGTGAACCTGCCGAAGACGACGGACTGCTTGAGAAAGACCTTCTCACTATCCTTCCCCTGCTTCAGTTCCGCATTAATCTCCTTCACCGCATCGCGAAGGGCCGGGTTCTGGATATCGTTCACGAGAAGCTGAAGAATCTCGTTGAAGGGAAGTTTCTGCCGCATCAAGTCGGCGCTCACCCGCACAAAGGTAATCACATCCACCGCCGGGGCCGCCTTGGGTTTTCCGGCGAAAAGTTTTTTCCTCACATAGACGACGCGGTAGCCCATCTTCTCAAGGGCCTGCTTCACCTCGTCCTTGGAGTAGGCTTTTTGCTCACCGTCAAGCGGCTTTTCAGTCCCCTTTTGGACACGGTAGATCCAGCCGACGCGGTCGAGGACACCCGTCAGCTTGAACTTCTTGTCCGTTGCCATCGCCTGAGCTTTTTGCTTCGCTTCCTTGAGTGTTTCGGCGGTAATCATACCCGAAACAGCCTTACCGGCAACGGTTAATCCTTCAATCTTATATTCAGGCATAATAAAAACTCCCGGCTTGGGAAAAATGAGACGCTCGGACGAAAACTTTCAACTCGCCACAAAGTCATTAAGACACGAAGATGCTCTTATTTTTTTCCTACTGAACTTCGTGACTTTGAGCCTTCGTGGCATCATTTTTCGATCGAGTCTCTTGAGAATGTATGGGAGGACTTGAAACTGCTTGGATAATACAACTTTTCAAACAATGTGTCAAGACGAGGATGCAACCATTTACACAGGGATATCTGAGGAGATTGTTGAAGGAAGCGGGCGAAGAATAAAAAAGACATCCCGCCGAAGCGGGATGTCTTTGAAGAACAACA